>DASWPR010000223.1:0-1938 GCA_036398455.1 Dokdonella sp. | reverse complement strand
GATCAGGACGCGCGCGAGCGGGTCTCCTATTGCTATCGCTTCGACGGCGCCGAGTTCGACGAGGCGCGCTTCGAGCTGCGCGTCGCGGGACTGCCTGTCGAAGTCGAGCGCAAGGCGCTTGAAGTGCTCGCCTATCTGCTGCGCCATGCCGGCGAGGCGGTCTCCAAGGAAGAATTGCTGCGCGAGGTCTGGGCGGGCCGCATTACCGTCGACAAGGTCCTGCCGAACGCGATTGCCAAACTGCGACGCGCGCTGGGCGAGACGAACGCCGCGCGGATCGTGACGCAGCCGCGCATCGGCTATCGGCTCGACGGCGCCGTCGAGCGCATCGCGGTCGGCCGCAGGCTGTCGAGCCAGCTGGAACTGACGGCCAGCCAACCGGTGCCGGCGCGCGAGAATTTTCTGCTGCGACGCCAGCTCGGCAGCAACGGCGGCAGTGAAGTCTGGCTCGCCGAACACGCCAAGACGCGCGCGCTGCGCGTCTACAAATTCGCTGCCGACGGCGAGCGCCTGCGCTGCCTCAAGCGCGAGGCCAGCTTGTCGCGCGTGCTGCGCGAAAGCCTGGCCGAGTGCGAGCACTTCGTCGACATCCTCGACTGGAATTTCGAGAGCCCGCCGTTCTTCCTCGAATGCGAATACGGCGGTCAGAATCTGCTCGAATGGGCCGAAGAAAAGCTTCCCGCGATCTCGCAGGAAGAACGACTCACGCTGTTCCTGCAGATCGCCGATGCAGTCGCTGCCGCGCATGGCGTCGGTGTACTGCACAAGGATCTCAAGCCCGCCAATGTGCTGATCGCGGCGAACGCGCAGGGCTGGCTTGTCCGGCTGACCGATTTCGGCAGTGGTCGCCTGCTCGACCCCGAGCGCATCGAAGCGCTCGGCATCAGCCAGTTCGGCCTGACCCTGACGCAGAATCTGTCCGCGGACTCGAGAATGGGTACGCCGCTATATATCCCCCCGGAAGTATTCGCCGGCCATGCACCGACCGCGCAGAGCGACGTGTTCGCGCTCGGTATCATGCTCTATCAGCTGCTGGCCGGGAATCTCGCCAAGCCGATGGCATCGGGCTGGGAGCAGGATGTCGCCGACGAATTGCTGCGCGAGGACATTCGCCTGGCGACGGACGGCAATCCGCAGCGGCGGCTCGCGAGCGCGGCCGAACTCGCCGCAAGGCTGCGCGATCGCGAGATGCGCCGCGCGCAGATCGAACAGTCGCGCGCCGACGAGAAGCAGACGCGCGCGGTGCGCGAGGCGCTCGCGAGGAGTCGCGCGCGACGACCTTATCTGATCGCGCTGGTGACGGCGCTGGCCGCGGGTGTCGTCGTCAGTCTCGGGCTCTACCAGGCCGCATTGCGCGCGCGCAACGACGCGCGCCGGGAACTCGACCGCGCCACCGCGATCAATCGCTTTCTCAACGAAGATCTGATCGGCCGCTCGAATCCGCTCGTCGTCGCGAAAGGACAAGGCGCCTCGCTGAAGGACGTGCTGCTCGGCGCACGCGATCGCGTCGCGAAACGATTCGCTTCGCAGCCTCTGACGGAGGCATCGATCCGCACCAGCCTGACGATGCTGTTCAATATGATCGAGCTGCTGCCGGAAGCCGAAGGTGAAGCGCGCCAGGCGCTGTCACTTTACGAACGCGCAGAGGGCGCGGCCAGCGAGAATGCGTTGAGGGCGCGCACGCTGCTGGCTCGGCTGCTGACGCGCACCGCGAAGTTCGACGAATGCCTGGATCAGCTGAAGACCCTCGACCGCCTGACGGCGGGGTCGCAGGACGCCTCCACACGCTATCTGGTTGCGTCGGCCTGGGGCATCTACCACATGAACCAGGGCGACTATGCCAAGGCGTTGCCGCTGTACAGGACCGCCATTCCCCTGCTTCGCCAGACCGAACCGGACAACTCGACGATGCGCGACTCGATGCGCATGGATCTGATC
>DASWPR010000222.1:0-2336 GCA_036398455.1 Dokdonella sp. | reverse complement strand
CGGTCTGCGCCACCGACACCGGGCAGCTCACGCGCACGACGCCGCGCGGCTCCGCGCTGAGTTCGTCGACCGCGTCCTGCGCAGCCTGCGCTTCCTCCAGCATCGCGCGGCAGTGCGCGTGGAAGCGTTCGCCGACTTCGGTCACGGCGAAGCGCCGCGTGGTCCGTTGCAGCAGGCGCACGCCGAGGCGTTCCTCGAGCAGGGCGACGCGCTTGCTGAGGCGCGATTTCGGCACGCCGAGCGCGCGCCCGGCGGCCGAAAAGCCGCCGTGCTCGACCACCGCAGCGAAGAATCGCAGGTCGTTGAGGTCCGCCAGGGCGCCTTCGGTCAGTACGGTCATTGTCTTTCCTCGCGAACGATCCATCCGATTATTGCCGACTTATCAGGCCGTCGTACACGGTCTATCGTGATGCGGTCGCCGGAAACGGCTATTCACCCCCAAGGCCCGCCATGAAACTCCTGCACCTCGATTCCAGCGCGCTCGGAGCCTATTCCGTCTCGCGCGAACTGACCGCAGCGCTGGTCGCCACCTGGAAGAACAAGCATCCGGGCGCGACCGTCGTCTATCGCGACCTCGCCGCCAACCCGCTGCAGCACTGGACCCCCGTCGCCGACGCCACCGACCCGGGCGCGGTGTTGAACAGCGAAGTGCTGGAGGAATTTCTCAGTGCCGACGTCGTCGTGATCGGCGCGCCGATGTACAACTTCGGCGTCTCCAGCCAGCTGAAGGCCTGGATCGACCGCATCGCCGTGGCCGGCAAGACGTTCCGCTACACCGAGGCCGGCCCGCAGGGCCTCGCCGGCGGCAAGAAACTCATCATCGTTTCCTCGCGCGGCGGCATCTACTCGGGCAATTCGCCGTCGGCGGTCAACGACTTCCAGGAAACCTACCTGCGCCAGCTGTTCGCGTTCCTCGGCGTCACCGATATCGAATTCGTCCGCGCCGAAGGCATCGCGTTCGGCGAAGAGCAGAAGAAGCAGGCGCTCGCCGCCGCGCACGAGTCGATCAAGACGAACGAGCGCATCGCCGCCTGAGTTTTGCCCCGCGGAAAGGAACGCCCGTTCCGATCCTGGACGCCGCCGCAGCGCCCTGCGGCGGCGTTCGTTCGTCTGCGGCGCCTGCGCTTGCCGCTGCCGATGCGCGCGGGTATGGTCGCAGCCGCTTCTTCCACAACGTCTCTTTATGGATTTCGTACAAGCCGCGCCGGTTCTCGGCAACCAGTACGAGGACGACCGCGTGCTGCAGTCGTACCTGCAGCGTGCCCTGCCGCGCGAGATGCACGCGGCGATCGGCGGCGACCTCGCCGAACTCGGCACGCACGCCGCACACGCCTGGCTGGAGGCGCGCGCGCGCAGCGCGAGCGAGCCGACCCTGACGCAGTGGGACGCGTGGGGAACCCGCGTCGACCGCATCGAGCTGACGCCCGTGTGGCAGCGCGGCGCAGCGATGACGGCCCGCTACGGCCTCGTCGCCGCCGGCCATGACCCGGCCCATGGCGAGCACGCGCGCGTCGATCAGTTCGCACGCGTCTACCTGCATCACGTCGCCAGCGAGTTCTACACCTGCCCGCTGGCGATGAGCGACGGCGCCGCGACGGCATTGAAGGCGTCCGGCAACGCGGAGCTGATCGAGCGCGCGCTGCCGCACCTGCTCGCGCGCGAGCCGGGCGAGCTGTGGCTGTCCGGCCAGTGGATGACCGAAACCGCCGGCGGTTCCGATGTCGGCCGCACCGGCACGGTGGCGCGGCGCGACGAATCCGGCCAATGGCGACTGTCCGGGCGCAAATGGTTCACCTCGGCGGTCGTCGGCGAAATGGCGCTGACCCTGGCGCGCCCGCAAGACGCCGGCACCGACGGCAGTGGCGCACTCGCATTGTTCTATCTGGAAACACGCGACGCCGAAGGCCGCTGGAACGGCATCCGCATCGATCGTCTGAAAAACAAACTCGGCACGCGCGAACTGCCCACTGCGGAAATCCACCTCGACGGCGTGCCGGCGACAGCGGTCGGCGCGCTCGACCATGGCGTGCGCCTGATCGCACCGATGCTCAACGTGACGCGCACCTGGAATGCCGTGTGTGCGCTGGCGACGATGCGGCGCTGCCTGGCGCTCGCGTTCGACTATGCGCGGCGGCGCGACGTGTTCGGCCGCACGCTGATCGAGCAGCCGCTGCATCGCGCGACCCTGGCCGGCCTGCAGGCCGAATTCGAGGCGGCGTTCGGGCTGGTGTTCTTCGTCGCCGAACTGCTCGGCCGCAGCGAGCGCGGCGCGGCAACCGCGGACGAGCAGGCGCTGCTGCGCGTACTGACACCGCTGGCGAAACTGTGGACCGGCC
>DASWPR010000221.1:0-12220 GCA_036398455.1 Dokdonella sp. | reverse complement strand
CGAGGCGCATACCGGCGCGGCGATCAGCCTGATCTTCGAACTGGAAGGCGAGGACGGCTTCCGCAAGCGCGAGAGCGCGCTGCTGCTCGAACTCACCGGACGCAACGGACTGGTGCTGGCGACCGGCGGCGGCGCGGTGCTGAGCGCCGACAACCGCCGCACATTGCGCGAACGCGGCTATGTGATCTGGCTGGATGCCGGCATCGACGCCCAGCTCGCGCGTCTGGCGCGCGACCGCCAGCGCCCGCTGTTGAAGGCGCCGGACCGGCGCGTGCGGCTCGAACAGCTCGCCGCGGCGCGCAACCCCCTCTACGCGGAGATCGCCGACTTGCATCTCGATTCGACCGGCGTCGGCAACAGCCAGCATGCCGCACACGACCTGCTCGACCTGCTCGAAGCGCGCTGGCAGCGCGGCCAGGCGCACGCCGCCGCATGAGCATCATCACCGTCGACGTCGCGCTCGGCCGCCGCGGCTACCCGATCTGGATCGGCGCCGGCCTGCTCGCCGACGCTGCCCGCTGGCGCACGGCGATCCGCGGCCGCCATGTGCTGGTGGTGACCAACGAGACGATCGCGCCGCTGTACCTGGCACGCGTGCAGGCGGGCCTGGCGGGACTCGCGCATGCCGCCCTGGTGCTGCCGGACGGCGAGAGCTACAAGACGCTGGCCAACACCGCCGCGGTGTTCGAGGCGCTGGCCGCGCTCGGCGCCAGCCGCGACGCGACGATCCTGGCGCTCGGCGGCGGCGTGATCGGCGACCTGGCCGGATTCGCTGCCGCGTGCTGGATGCGCGGCATCGACTTCGTGCAGCTGCCGACCACCCTGCTCGCGATGGTCGACTCCTCGGTCGGCGGCAAGACCGGGGTGAACCTTGCGGCCGGCAAGAACCTCGTCGGCGCGTTCCATCAGCCACGCGCCGTCGTCATCGACAGCGACACGCTGGCGACGCTGCCGGCGCGCGAATACCGCGCCGGCCTCGCCGAGGTCGTCAAGTACGGCGCGATCGGCGATGCCGCTTTCTTCGCCTGGCTGGAAGCGCAGGCCGATGCCCTCGCCGCGCGCGACGCTGCGGCGCTCGGCGAAGCCATCGCGGTCAGTTGCCGGCACAAGGCCGGCGTCGTCGCGCGCGACGAACACGAACAGGGCGAGCGCGCGCTGCTGAATTTCGGTCATACCTTCGCGCACGCGCTGGAGACGGAAACCGGCTACGGCACCCTGCTGCACGGCGAGGCGGTAGCGATCGGGATGGTGCTCGCAGCGCAGCTGTCGGCCGATCTCGGCCGCGCGCCGCAAGCGGATGCCGCGCGTCTGGCCGCGCTGCTGCACGCGCTCGGCCTGCCGGTGGCCGCGCCGGCGTGCGCGCCGCAGCGCCTGCTCGCCCTGATGCGGCTCGACAAGAAGAACCTCAGCGGCCGCCTGCGCCTGATCCTGTGGCGCGGCGTCGGGACGGCCGAGATCGTGCCGGATATCGACGAGCGGGCGATCCTCGCGGTGCTCGGCGCGGCCGCGGCCTCCGCCTGATGGCTACCGCGCTGCAACGACAGCCCGCTACAATCCGCAGTTCATCATGCGCCTCTTCATGCAAACCAAAGCCGCCGGCGCCGACGCGCCGCGCTACTACCAGATCGTGCTGGAGCAGGATCTGCTCGGCGGCTGGACGCTGTTCCGCGAATGGGGCCAGCAAGGCAACCGCGCCAGCAGCAAGCGCGAGATCTACCTGGAACGGGATGCGGCGATCAGCGCGTTCGAACATGCGCGCGATGCGCAGTTGAAACGCGGCTTCCACGTGATGTTCAGCCAGGGCTTCGATGGGCGACACGCCGGCTGAAACGCAGGCACCGACAGGACCAATCCGCATGACCGACGCTTCCGCGCGCCCGCGCGACCACCGATTCCTGCGCGCGCTGCGCCGTCAGCCCGTCGACGTGACGCCGATCTGGATCATGCGCCAGGCCGGCCGCTACCTGCCCGAATACCGTGCCACGCGCGAACGCGCCGGCAGCTTCCTGGCGCTTGCGCAGACGCCGGAACTCGCCTGCGAAGTGACCCTGCAGCCGCTGGCGCGCTTCGCGCTCGATGCGGCGATCCTGTTTTCCGACATCCTGACGATTCCGGACGCGATGGGTCTCGGCCTGCACTTCGTCGACGGCGAGGGCCCGAAACTGCGTCATCCGCTGCGCAGCGCGGCGGCCATCGAAAAACTCGGCGTGCCCGATCCGGAAACCGACCTGCGCTACGTGATGGACGCCGTGCGCCTGATCCGCCGCGAGCTCGACGACCGCGTGCCGCTGATCGGATTCGCCGGCAGCCCGTGGACGCTCGCCTGCTACATGATCGAAGGCGAAGGCTCTTCGAGTTTCTCGCGTGCCAAGGCGCTCGCACTCGACGACGCGGCGACGATGCACCGGCTGCTCGATACGCTGGCGCAATCGGTCGCCGCCTACCTCGCCGCGCAGGCCGTCGCCGGCGCGCAGGCGCTGATGGTGTTCGACACCTGGGGCGGCCTGCTCGCGCCCGCGCAGTACCGCGAATTCTCGCTGCGCTGGCTCGCCGACATCGTTGCGCGCCTGAAGGCGCATCCGATCGCCGGCGACGTGCCGATCATCCTGTTCTCCAAGGGCGCCAACGGCCATCTGGAGGCGCTTGCCGACAGCGGCTGCACGGCGCTCGGCGTCGACTGGACGATCGACATCGGCGAGGCGCGCGCCCGCGTCGGCAGCCGCGTGGGCCTGCAAGGCAATCTCGATCCAGCCGTGCTCGCCGCATCGCCGGAGTCGATCCGCGCAGCCGCGCGCGCGGTCATCGACGCTTTCGGCGCGCACCCCGGCCACGTGTTCAATCTCGGCCACGGCATCACGCCGGACATCGATCCGGAGCGCGTGGCCGTGCTGGTCGATGCGGTGCACGAGTTCAGCCGCCGCGCCATCGTCTGAGGCGCAAGAACATCACGACGCGCTGTGGCCGTCGGAGCCTCGGCTCAGGCGCGGCGGGGCCCAGGTCCCCGACTTCGCGGCGCCCTCGCCCTGCACAGCCGACGCGAGCGCTGCTCCGAGCAGCGCCAGCGTCAGCGGCTTGCGCAGCAGACCGTTCATGCCGACCGCACGGATCAGCGCTTCTTCATTGCCGACCGAACGCGCCGTGACAGCGATCAGCGGCAGCGCCGCGCAGTCGCCCGCGCGGATGATCCGCGCCAGCTGCAATCCGTCGACACCGGGCAGGTCGAGATCGATGAGTGCGAGATCGAAGCGATCCGGCGCGGCGCCGTCCATCCCCTCCATGTGGCGCTTCAGTTGAGCCAGTGCGGCAAGGCCGTTCGGCGCGTGCACGACGCGATGGCCGAGCTGCGCCAGCAGGCCGGCGATGACGTCGGCGACGGTCGCGTCGTCCTCGACCAGCAGTACGTGACGCGAGGGTGATCCTGCCGGCGCCGGCGCTGTCGCCGGATCGACGCGCTCGGCCTGCGGCGGCGCGCTCAGCGGCAGTTCGACGATGAACGTGCTGCCACGCCCCAGCTCGCTGTGGACATCGATGCTTCCACCCATCAGCTGCGCCAGTTCGCGGCAGATCGACAGGCCGAGTCCGCTGCCGCCGTAGCGATGGTTGATGCCGTCGGCCTGTTCGAAGCGGCCGAACAGGCGTGCGCGCACCTCGTCGCTCATGCCGGGACCGCTGTCGGCGACGCGGAACGCGATACCGCTGCCGCGCGCGTCGAGTCCGAGCGTGACGCCGCCGCGTTCGGTGAATTTCAGCGCATTGCTGGAGAGGTTCAGCAGGATCTGCTTCACGCGCAGCGCGTCGCCGACGACGCACGCGGGCACCTGCGCCGAAATATCGAGGGCCAGCGCCAGTCCCTTGCGTCCGGCCAGCGGGCGTTCCAGCGTGGCGACGTCGCGCAGCAGCGCGGCAGGATCGAACGGCTCCGCTTCCAGGGCGAACTTGCCGGCCTCGATGCGCGCGAGGTCGAGGCTGTCGTTGACGACGCGCAGCATCAGTTCGCCGGACTGCCGGATCGCCTGCGCATAGCTGCGCTGGCGCTCGTCGAGCGCGGTGCCGAGCAGCAGTTCGCTCATGCCGAGCACGCCGGTCATCGGCGTGCGGATCTCGTGGCCCATCGTCGCCAGGAAGCTCGACTTCGCCTCGATCAGCTGCTCGGTGCTGCGCCGGCGTTCGTCGGCCAGCGCGAACGCATGCCGCCGCCGGATGCGCGTGCGATAGCCACGCAGTCCCGCGTACGCGGCCAGCAGCAAAGCCGCGGCGTAGGCGATCCACGCGAGCGAGGTTGCCCATGGCGCGCGACCGACCTCGACATCGAGCGGCTGCCCGAGCTCGCTCCATGCGCCATCGGCATTCGCCGCACGCACGCGCAGGCGGTAGCTGCCGGAGGGCAGCTGCGCATAGACGCGCTCGCCGCGTTCGGCTTCGATCCAGTCCGGATCGAAGCCTTCGAGCAGAAAGCGGTAGCGGTTCGATGCGGGATTCGCGTACGACAACGCGCGCGCTTCGACACGGAAGTCGAAGTCGTCGTAGCGCAACGGAACCGGCGTGCCGATGTCGAGCATTTCCGTGCGGCCGCCGCGGTGGACACTGAGCGCAGTGATGCGGACGGGCGGCGCCGGCGTATCCAGTTTCAGGGCAGCCGGGTCGAACGCGACCACGCCGGTCAGCGTGCCCGCATACAAGGTGCCGTCCGAGGCTGCGGTGAGGGCGCCGGCGAGAAATTCCTGACCCGGCAGGCCATCGCGTGCATCGAAGCGCCGGATCGACTTCGAGACGCCGTCGACCCGCCACAGGCCGCGCGGCGATGTCACCCAGACGGTGCCGTCGCGCGCGACCACCAAGGCTGCCGCGGTCAGCGTCGGCCAGCCGTCGGCGGCATCGAGGCGGCGTTCGAGCCGCGCGGATCCTTCGCTCCAGCGGTAGTTCTCGAGGGCACCCAGCCGATGCAGCCAGAGCGAGCCGTCCGGCGCGAACGCGAGCGCGTGCACCGGCTCGTGCGGCAGGTCGGCGACGACGACGAAGCGGTCCTCGGCCGGCACGTAGCGCTCGACGCCGCTGGCGGTCGCCAGCCAGGGATCGGCATCGGCGTCCAGCACGAGCGCCGTGATGTCGGCGTCGCCGAGGGTCTTCTCGGCCGGCGTGTAGCGATGCAGCACCTGGCTGGCGTCGGCGGCGAGCCGCGCAACGCCGCCGCCGTGCGCACTCGCCCAGACCTTCTGGTCGGGCGCGCGCCGCAGCTGATCGACGAATCCCGGCGGCAGCGCATCGGCGCGGGTCAGGTCGACCGGCAGCGCGGCGGACGGCGGCTGCGACAGCGAATAGCGGCGCAGTCCCTGATAGGAGCCGACCCACACATGATCCAGCCCATCGGGCAATACCGCGGTCAGCTGCGATCCGGCGATGCCCAGGCGCGCGCCCCAGCGTTCGATCGAACCACTCGCGTGATCGATGCGGTCGAGGCCGTCGAGGCCGCCGGCGGCCCAGATCGAATCGCCGGCATCGACGCCGATCGCCTTCACTGCGGGCCGGCTGAGACTCGCCGGATCGCCGGCGACATGCCGGTAGGCCGCGAAATTGCGCCATTGCGGCGGCAACCGCGCAATGCCTCCGTCGAAGGTCGCGAACCAGACGCCACCCTCGGCGTCGCGGAAGACGTCCATCGTGCGCGTACCGGGGTAGGCGCCCGGCGCCGGTTCCTCGCCGCCGTAGCGCTGCAGGCCCTGCGCATCCCGCTGTGCCAGTCCGCGGCGCAGGCCGATCCACAGCGCATCGCCGCCGCCGCGCGCCAGGGCCATGACCGACAGCGGGGTCGCGCCGTCGGCTATTTCGTCCTGGTAGCGAAGGTCGGCGTCGACGCGAAACAGGCCCTTCAAGGTGCCTACGAGGACGCTACCGTTCGCGTCCGGCAGGAATGCCGTCACCATGGCGGGACCGACGCGGCCGGCCAGCGGCAGCTCGACATGATGGATGCGTCCGTCGCCGTCGCGCACGTCGAGGCCGCTGTCGGTGCCGATCCACAGGCGGTTGCGTTCGTCGCCGTACAAGGCCTGCACGGTGTTCGAACGCAGGCTGGCGGGGTCTTCGGCGTCGTGGTCGACGCTGAGGAAACGACCGTCGTCCTGCAGCCGGTTGAGGCCGCCGAGGTACGTGCCCACCCAGATGGCGCCGGCGGCATCCTGGGCAATGGTGAAGACGTCGTCGCTGCCGAGCGTGCCGGCCTCGCCGGCGCGATGGCGCCAATGACGAAAGCTGCTGCCATCGGCTTCGAGGCGATTCAGCCCGGACGCCTCGCCGCCGCACCACAAGCGCCCGTCGCGATCGACGAGCATCGCCGAAACGTCGTTGGAACTGAGCGAGCCGGCGAGCGCGGGGTCGTGCCGGAATACGCGAAAGCCGACGCCGTCGTAGCGGGCGAGGCCGTCCTTGGTGCCGATCCAGATGAAACCGTCGCGGTCCTGCACGGTCTTGTAGGCCACGCTCGAGGGCAGGCCGTCGGCGACGGCGAGCGGCACGAACTGCGGCGGCGCGGGCGGCGGCGCCGCTGCCGGAGCGTTGGCGTGCAGGAACAGCGGCAGCAGCAAAGCGCACAGTCTGAAGTCCACTCCGATCCCTCCCTTGCGGTCTTCCGTGGCGTCCGCAACCCCCGCATGCGCGGGCAGCCGCGACGGCAGAGCGGCTGCGATTGCCGATTCCACCCATTCTCCGCGCGCGCTCTGTCATTCTATACGCGGACGACAAGGGGCCAATGTGACCGCGGATCGCCGACTGCGCAGCACTGCAGACTCACCGGGCGACATCACCCGGCGCGAGCTGTATTTCTTCAATCTGTATCGCTGCCTCGAGGCCGCGATCTTTGCCGGCCTGGTATTCAGTCCGTTCGCCGGCGAATGGGTCAAGGTCGCGCAGCCGCTGCTCGGGCAGATTGCGGCCAGCGCCTATCTGGTCGCCGCGCTGCTGCTGCTGGTCAGCACCGACCGCCTGCGCCTGCGCCTGATCGGCGGCATCAGCCTGTCGCTGCTGATCGATATCACCGCCGCGTCGCTGGTGCTGGTCGCGCTGGCAGGCCAGACGATCGTGCCGCTGATGCTGCTGGTCAATGTGGGCATCGCCGCGCTGCTGCTGCCGCGCCGCGCGTTCCTGTTCGCCTCGATGGCGGCGATTGGCGTGCTGTTCCCGTTTATCTATTGGCGCTTGAACGACATCGTCGTGGCGCATTCGCCGGTCGAAACCGCCGCCCTGGTCGCCGCCTACTTCGTCGTTGCGGCGCTGCTGCGCTATCTCGGCGGCCACATGCGCGCGACCGAGGCGCTCGCCGCACAGCGCGGCGCCGACCTGCTGAACCTGGAGCAGATCAACGAGCTGATCATCCAGCGCATGAAGACCGGCGTGCTGCTGGTCGACGCGACCAATACGATCCTGCGCATCAACGAATCGGCCTGGCACCTGATCGGCAATCCGGCGCCGAACCAGCGTGAACTCGGCACGGTCGCCGCGGAACTGTCGCGCCGCCTCTATCACTGGCGCCACTCCGGCAAGAGCGACCAGACCGCAGTCGCGCTGGCGCCGGACGTGCCGGAAGTGATCCCGCGCTTCACGCGGCTGGCGCCGAACGACGACACGCACGTGCTGATCTTCCTCGACGACACCTCGCTGCTGTCGCGCCGCGCCGAGGAACTGACGCTGTCCTCGCTCGGCCGCCTGTCCGCGTCGATCGCGCACGAGATCCGCAATCCGCTCGCGGCGATCCGCTATTCGGCGCAGCTGCTGGCCGAGTCGGAGAAGCTCAACGCCGAAGACAAGCGCCTGGTCGACATCATCAACAACCATTGCACGCGCGCCAACGATGTCGTCGAGAACATCCTGCAGCTGTCGCGGCGCGAGCGTTCGCGCCCGGAAAGCATCGACATGAACGCCTGGGTGCTCGCCTTCGTCGAGGACTACAAGCAGTCCAACGATCTCGGCGCCGATACGCTGCGGGCGGTCACCTCAAACCGCGCGATCGAAGCCATGGTCGATCCGCAGCACCTGCAGCAGGTGGTCTGGAACCTGGTGCAGAACGCGCTGCGCTACGGCCGCCAGCCGAACCAGCCGGCGCGGGTCAACGTGGTCGCCCGCCTCAGCGCCGAAAAGGGGCCGCCGCTGATCGAGATCATCGACCGCGGCCCGGGCATCCCGCCGAAGGTCGCCGCGCAGATCTTCGAGCCGTTCTACACCACCCACGAATACGGCACCGGCCTCGGCCTCTATCTCGCCAAGCAGATGACCGAGGCCAGCCAGGCCTCGCTGGAATACGTCCCCGTGGCCGGCGGCGGCGCCTGCTTTCGCATCACGCTGACGCCGGCAGGCTCCCTGCTGGCCTCGCGCCTGGCCGCGCCACCGGCGTGATTGTGGGAACGCATACTGTCGCGGCCTTTGCCTTGACGCCCGTCACGCTCTACGCTTGGGCGTCCGCTCCGCACTTCGAGTCACAAAAGCCACCGGAATGAGCAAGCACTACGCCCTGGTCATCGACGACGAACGCGACATCCGCGAACTGCTGACCCTGACCCTGGGTCGCATGGACCTGATCGTCGAGACCGCCGCGACCGTCGCCGAAGCGCGCCAGCGCCTGACCGAGCGTCGCTACGCGTTGTGCTTCACCGACATGCGCCTGCCCGATGGTTCCGGCCAGGACATCATCGCGCTGATCGCCGCGCAGTACGCCGAGACCCCGGTCGCGATGATCACCGCCTACGGCAACGTCGACGCCGCGGTCGATGCGCTCAAGGCCGGAGCATTCGACTTCGTCTCCAAACCGGTCGACATCAGCGTACTGCGCCGCCTCGTGCAGACCGCGCTGAAGCTGTCCGAGGAAAAGCGCACCGAGCAGACCGCCAGCAGTTCCAAGCTGATCGGCGATTCGGCACCGATGAACGAGTTGCGCGCAACCATCGCCAAGGTCGCGCGCAGTCAGGCGCCGGTCTACGTGGCCGGCGAATCCGGTGTCGGCAAGGAACTCGTCGCCCGCCTGATCCACGAACTTGGACCGCGCGCCGCCGCGCCGTTCGTGCCGGTCAACTGCGGCGCGATTCCTTCCGAACTGATGGAAAGCGAATTCTTCGGCCACAAGAAAGGCAGCTTCACCGGCGCCCACGTGGACAAGGACGGCCTGTTCCATGCCGCCCAGGGCGGCACGCTGTTCCTCGACGAAGTGGCCGAACTGCCGATGCACATGCAGGTGAAACTGCTGCGCGTGATCCAGGAAAAAGCCGTGCGCCCGATCGGCGCACGCGCCGAAATCGGCGTCGACGTGCGCATTCTTTCGGCGACGCACAAGAACCTTGCGCGCCTGGTCGAGCTCGGCTCATTCCGGCAGGACTTGTTCTACCGCATCAATGTGATCGAACTGCGCGTGCCGCCGCTGCGCGAGCGCCGCGAAGACATTCCCAAACTCGCCGGCCGCGTGCTCGAGCGTCTTGGCAAGGACTCCGGCGGTCCCACCGCGCGACTCAGCCCGGAAGCGCTGAAGGCGCTGCTGTCCTACGATTTCCCCGGCAACGTGCGCGAACTCGAGAACGTGCTCGAACGCGCCGTCGCGCTGTGCGAGAACCACAGCATCAGCGTCGAAGACCTGCGCCTGCTGCCGCGCGAACGCTCGGCCGCCCACTCCGCCGAGACCTGGGCCAACACGCCGACCGGCGCCGTGCCCGACTACGGCCCGACGCGCACCTCGCCGCCGGCCGTGATCGCTGAGGCCGACGAGGACGACGAATTGCCTGGCGACCTCGCTGCCGCGGTGGCCGAAACCGAGCGCGCCGCGATCATGAAGGCGCTGGAGGCGACGCGCTGGAATCGGACGGCGGCGGCGAAGCAGCTGGGGTTGACCTTGCGGCAGTTGCGCTATCGGCTGGAGAAGCTGGGGATTGAGTAGCGCTGCGCCATTTCGATCGCGTATTGCGCGAAAGGCAGCGCGCAGCGTCACATTTCTTGCGGCTTGACGGAGAGCCCGGACGGGTTTCCCCGCGGGGCGCCATTCGCATATATTTCGCGCCGTCTTCCGCTGAGGGTTTCGCATGTCACGCTGGAGAGCCGCGGCCATCCATTTTTCGATCAGCGTCGCGATTGGCTTGGTCTCGGCCGCATTGATCTTCGGCGTGTGGTATCCGCCACCCTACAGCCAAGCGGCCGGCGCCGATGAACTGGTCGTACTGTTGCTGAGTGTCGATCTGGTTCTTGGCCCGCTGATGACTCTGGTCGTCTTCAAGAGCGGCAAGAAATCGCTGCGCTTCGACCTCGGCGTGATCGCTTTGCTCCAAGTGTGCGCATTCCTCTACGGTACATCCGTTGTCGTGCGGGCTCGACCGGCGTTTATCGTCGGCGCCATCGACCGCTTCGTGCTTGTTTGCGCGAACGACCTTGATGCGAAGGATTTGTCGGAAGGCAGGAAACCGCAGTTCCGTTCGGCCCCGTGGACTGGACCGCTTCTCGTCGGTGTCGAGTTGCCTACCAAGGCCACCGATCGCAACGATTTGATGTTTAGCGGAGCGGTAGGCAAGGATATCGAGAAGTTCCCGAAGTACTACACCGATTACGCCAGCGTGGCACCTGGTCTATTGAAACACGCGCGCACACTGGACGAACTTCTCGCCAAGCAGCCAGAATCGCGCCCAGCCATCGAAACATGGCTGCATCGTCATCAAGAAGTTGCGAACGACATCGCTTGGCTTCCACTTACAGCGCCCCGTTCCAGCCTGATCATGCTCATCGATCGAAGTACCGGGCACACGCTCGATGCTCTCAAGATCAATCCATGGTAGCGCAGCCATCGGCCAAGAAATCGCGGGCTATGCTGCAATCCGCCGCAGAACGAGAACGCACTTCTCAGGAGCGTTCCGAAATAGATTGCTTACACCGGGCGGAACCTTGAAGAACATGGCAAGTACTCGTTAGCAGACCTCTAACGGACCGCAACAGCCCCAAATTGTCAGACCCTGACAATCTGCGCAGGATCTTCCAAGCCGCCTGAGAACCCCGTCTCATCACGGAACGTTCACACCCAAAAAGTAACCGCCCGTCGGCCCCCAAGCGGTTGGCATGGTTGCTGCTATCTAGTTCCTGCGAGCCGCCGATCATCCATCAGGGGCGATCGCGGAACAGCGGGCCCGCCTGGCAAGGTTGGCGGCTCTAGGGGCAAACGGTTTTTCCACTCAATCCAGAGGAAACATTCATGAAGAATATCCAGAAGGGCTTCACCCTGATCGAACTGATGATCGTCATCGCGATCATTGCCATCCTGGCTGCGATCGCGCTGCCGGCTTACCAGAACTACGTGATCCGCGCCCGAGTGAGTGAAGGTCTGGTTGCGGCGGACGCAGCAAAGACGACCGTGGCCGAGAACGCGACGAACAGCCGCCTTTGCGACAGCGGCTTCCAGCCGCCGGCTGCTACGCCGAACATCGCTGCAGTTGCCGTTGACGGCGCTTCCGGGATGATCACCGTCACCACCACCGCCGCAGCTGGCGCTGGCGACGTGACCTTCGTTCCGCACGTTGGCGGCATTGCCGGTCCGGCGCTTCTGTGCGGCGATGGCCTGGCCCCGCCGACCGACGTGCTGAGCTGGGTGTGCACGGGTGGCGGTCTGCTCCCGCAGTACCGTCCGGCTGTTTGCCGCCTGTAAGTCGAAAATGTCATCGGCCGCCTGAAATTGGTGGCCGTGGACGAAACAAGGGGCCGAAAGGCCCCTTTTTTTTAGTCTGGATGTCTGCGGCGTCTTGCTCAGAAATTGCTACCATGCATTCGGCACAATAGTTGCGTTGCATACGGCACAATCGCCCCAGCCTCTCCGACCCCAGTGACACTATGAACGCACTACCCATGGCAGGTCTTTCTGGAATCGCACGCCGCCTCGTAGGCGAAGGCGTGCTCGGCGAGAACGAAGCCCGCAAAGCCATCGACGAAGCGTCCAGACAGAAAATTCCGCTCGGAGCGTGGCTTATCGAAAATGGGCTCGTGCCCAGCAAACACATTGCATTGGCTTCTTCCATGGAGTTCGGCATGCCGCTCCTGGATGTCGAAGCGCTCGATTTGGCTCAGCTTCCAATGAAGCTGGTACGCGAAGATCTTATCAACAAGCATAAAGCGCTACCGTTGTTCAAACGGGGGAATCGACTCTTCGTCGGAGTTTCCGATCCAACGAATCTACGGGCGCTCGACGAGATCAAATTTCAGTCGAATCATCTGATCG
>DASWPR010000220.1:0-3798 GCA_036398455.1 Dokdonella sp. | reverse complement strand
GTTGATCGCCGTGCGCCGCGGGAGCAAGGGCGGGTCCGTCATTGGCCCGCGCGGCAGCACGGCACGGAATTCGGGCAGTAGAACAGGAGCCTGTCGCACCCGGTGAACAACCGGAGTACGCCCGTCTTCGAGTCACGCCCGATCGCCGGAGCCTGTCTTGTCGATCCATGTCGCGCTGAACCACGTCACCTGCTATCGCTACGACCGCCCGGTCCGGCTCGGCCCGCAGGTCGTGCGCCTGCGCCCCGCGCCGCACAGCCGCACGCGCATCCTGGCGTATTCGATGTCGATCGTTCCTGCCGAATACTTCATCAACTGGCAGCAGGATCCGCAGGCGAACTACCTGGCGCGCCTGACCATCCCCGAGCCGACGCGCGAGTTCCGCGTCGAGGTCGATCTCGTCGCCGAGATGGCCGTACTGAATCCGTTCGACTTCTTCCTCGAACCCGGCGCCGAGCAGTTTCCGTTCGCCTACGAACCGGCACTCGCGCACGAACTCGCGCCGTATCTGGCGGTGCTGCCGCCGACCCCGCGGTTTGCCGAATACCTCGCCGCGATCCCGCGCGAAGCCTGCGCGACGGCGGATTTCCTGGTCGCGCTGAACCAGCGCCTCAGCCGCGACATCGGCTATCTGATCCGCATGGAACCCGGCGTGCAGACGCCGGAGTACACGCTGACGAAAGCGTCGGGCTCGTGCCGCGATTCGGCCTGGCTGCTGGTGCAGCTGCTGCGCGGACTCGGACTCGCGGCGCGCTTCGTCTCCGGCTACCTGATCCAGCTCGTCGCCGACGTGAAGGCGCTCGATGGCCCGAGCGGCCCGGAGCGCGACTTCACCGACCTGCATGCTTGGTGCGAGGTGTATCTGCCCGGTGCCGGCTGGATCGGCCTCGATCCGACCTCCGGCCTGCTCGCCGGCGAGGGGCACATCCCGCTGGCGTGCTCGCCCGAGCCCGGCTCGGCGGCACCGATCAGCGGTGCGGTCGAGTCCTGCGAGGTGACGTTCGAGCACACGATGAGCGTGCGGCGCATCCTGGAGACGCCGCGCGTCACGCAGCCGTATCGCGAACAGGCATGGGCGGCGATCGTCGCGCTCGGCCGCGAGGTCGATGCCGATCTCGAACATCTCGACGTGCGCCTGACGATGGGCGGCGAGCCGACCTTCGTCGCCGCCGACGATCCTGAGGGCGCCGAATGGAACACCGCGGCGCTCGGCCCGACCAAGCGCAAGCGCGCGATCGATGTGTTCGATGCGCTCAGGTCGAAATATGCGCCGTACGGCCTGGTGCATTTCGGCCAGGGCAAGTGGTATCCGGGCGAGCAGCTGCCGCGCTGGTCGCTGAATTGCCATTGGCGCAACGACGGCGAGCCGATCTGGCGCGAGCATGCGCTGATCGCCGACGAGCGCCGCGACCATGGCGCCGATGCCGCCCGCTGCGGACGCTTCCTGCGCGAACTGGCGAGCCGGCTCGGCGTCGGCGCCACGCGCGTTTTCGCCGCGCACGAGGATGCCGCCTATTACCTCTGGCGCGAGCAGCGCCTGCCGGCGAATGTGGATGCCGCCGATTCGCGGCTGCGCGATCCGCTCGAACGCGAACGCCTGCAGCGCGTGTTCGCGCACGATCTCGGCGATGCGGTCGGCTACGTGCTGCCGCTGGCGCGCGAAGAGGAGCATTGGCGCAGCAGCGCGTGGCCGCTGCGCGGCGGCACCTGCCTGCTGGTGCCCGGCGATTCGCCGATCGGCTACCGGCTGCCGCTGGACTCGCTGCCCTGGGCCGAGCCGGACGAGCAGACCGTACTGCACGAACGCGATCCGGCGCAGCCACTGCCGCCTTTGCCGGCGTACAGCGCGCCCGCTCTCATCGCGGCCGCATCGCCGGAACAGGAGCGCGCGCCGCAGCCAGGCGAATCGCCGTCGCGCATCACGCGCACCGCACTTTGCGCGCAGGCGCGCGGCGGCACGCTGTACCTGTTCATGCCGCCGCTGGAGCGCGCCGAGGATTATCTTGAACTGGTCGCGGCGATCGAGGCGACCGCCGCCGCGCTGGCGACGCCGGTGTTGCTGGAAGGCTACGAGCCGCCGCGCGATGCGCGCCTGTCGGTATTCCGGGTGACGCCGGATCCGGGCGTGATCGAAGTCAACATCCATCCGGCCGCGCGCTGGGACGAGCTCGTCGAGCGCACGACGCATCTCTACGAAACCGCGCACGCGGCGCGCCTGTCCGCCGAAAAATTCATGATCGACGGCCGCCACGTCGGCACCGGCGGCGGCAATCACTTCGTGCTCGGCGGCAAGACGCCGAATGATTCGCCGTTCCTGCGCCGGCCGGATCTGCTGCGCAGCCTGCTGTCGTACTGGCTGGCGCATCCTTCGTTGTCGTATCTTTTTTCCGGCCTGTTCATCGGCCCGACCTCGCAGGCGCCACGCGTCGACGAGGCGCGCAACGATTCGCTGTACGAACTCGAACTCGCCTTCCAGCAGTTTCCCGCCGCCCGCGAAGAAGTTGCCCCGTGGCTGATCGACCGCCTGCTGCGCAACCTGCTGATCGACGTGACCGGCAATACGCATCGCACCGAATTCTGCATCGACAAGCTGTTCTCGCCCGATGGCCCGGCCGGCCGCCTCGGCCTGGTCGAGCTGCGTGCGTTTGAAATGCCGCCGCATGCGCAGATGAGCCTGGTGCAGCAACTGCTGCTGCGCGCGCTGGTCGCGCGCTTCTGGCGCGAGCCGTTCGCCTTGTCGCGCCTGCCGCGCTGGGGCAGCCAATTGCACGACCGCTTCTTGCTGCCGCATTTCGTCGCGCAGGATTTCGCCGAGGTGATCGCCGAGACCCGTGACGCTGGCTATGCGCTCGATCCCGCCTGGTTCGCGCCGCACTTGGAGTTCCGGTTCCCCAAGCTCGGCGATCTGGCCGTCGCCGGCATCGAGCTCGAGCTGCGCCACGCGCTCGAACCCTGGCACGTGATGGGCGAGGAGGGCAGTGCGGGCGGCGCGGTGCGCTATGTCGATTCCTCGCTGGAGCGCGTGCAGGTCAAGCTCTCGGGCCTTGCGCCCGATCGCTACACGCTGGCCTGCAACGGCCGGCGCGTGCCCTTGCGCAGCACCGGCACGGCGGGCGAGTACGTCGCCGGCGTGCGCTACCGCGCGTGGCAGCCGGCGTCGGCGCTGCATCCGCTGATCGGCGTGCACGCGCCGCTCACGTTCGACCTGGTCGATACGTGGTCGGGCCGCGCGATTGCCGGCTGCCAGTATCACGTCGCGCATCCGGGCGGGCGCAACTACGCGACCTTTCCGGTCAACGCATTCGAGGCCGAAAGCCGGCGTCTCGCGCGTTTCTTCCGCAGCGGACACACGCCGGGTCCGCTCGATCCGGTCCCCGGCGAAGGCGCCGGGGAATTCGCCTTCACGCTGGATCTGCGCAGGCGATGACGGCAACGCGAGACATGAAGATACCGGCCGCCTCGCCGCTGTTCGCCGACTACGATGTCGATCCACGTCGTTATCACGAAGCGTTCGACGGCAGCGCAGCGATCCGGCCGCACTGGCGCGCGCTGCTCGCCGATCTGCAACACGCCGGTGCCGCGCAGATGCGCCAGCGCCAGCAATTCGTCGCACGGCAGATCCGCGAGAACGGCGTCACCTACAACATCTACGACGACGCCAAAGGCGCCGAGCGGCCGTTGGACCTCGACCTGCTGCCGCACCTGATCGCGGCGGACGAATGGCAGTCGCTCGCGGCCGGCGTCGCCCAGCGCGCGTCGCTGCTGGATGCGGTGCTCGGCGATCTCTACGGCGCGCAG
>DASWPR010000219.1:0-1732 GCA_036398455.1 Dokdonella sp. | reverse complement strand
GCTGCAGAATGGCAATACGCTCGATGCGGCCACGCTCGAAGCCAGCGTCGCCGACGATGCGCGCTACGACGCGTTCCGTCTGACCGATGCCGCGATCGGCGGCGATGCGGGGCGGGCGCTGCATATCGTCGCCGGCCTGCGCGCCGAAGGCGAAGAGTTGATTCCATTGCTCGGCTGGCTGCTGACCCAGCTGCGCAGTCTGCTGCGGCTGTCGTCCGCTGGCGCGAATCTCGCCGGCGCATTCCAGAACGAACGCATATGGCCGGCGCGCCAGCCCTTGTATCGGCGTGCGCTCAAAGCCGGCGATCGCGCGCATTGGGAGCATTGCCTGGCCCAGGCGGGCCGCATCGATCGCATCGCGAAGGGGCGTGCCGACGGCGACGCCTGGCGCGAACTCGAACGGCTGATTGCCGCGATCGCCGCGCCGCGGCGCGCCGCGGGACTGCTGGCGACATGAGCGAGAGCCGACGGTTCGGTTTCGCGGCGGCGATCGCGCCATGATGCGCCCGCTCGCGCTGTTCGGCGGCACCTTCGATCCCATCCACAACGCACACCTGCGCGTGGCCTGGGAAGCGGCCGAATATCTCGACGCCGACGTGCGTCTGCTGCCGGCCAACGTGCCGCCGCATCGCGAGCAGCCGCAGGCGAGCGCGGAGCAGCGCGCGGCCCTGGTGCGCGCCGCCCTGGCCGGCCAGCAGCGGCTCACGCTGGATACGCGCGAGCTGCGCCGCGAAGGGCCTTCCTACACGGTCGACACCCTGCTCGACGTACGCGAGGAGATCGGCGAGGAACGCCCGCTCGTGCTGCTGGTCGGTGCCGATGCGTTCGCCGGCCTGCCGCAATGGCACCGCTGGAAGGAACTGTTCGATCTGGCGCATATCGGCGTACTGACGCGCCCCGGCAGCAGCGGCGCGCTGCCGACCGAACTGCGCACGAAGATCGCCTCGCGCCGCTGCAGCGAACCGCGCTTCCTGCGCGAAGCGGCCGCCGGCCGCGTGCTGACGATTCCGGTCACGCCGCTGGATATTTCGGCGAGCCAGATTCGCGAGCTGCTGGCCGGCGGACGCGAACCGCGCTGGCTGGTATCCGACGCGTTGTTCGCCGATCCGCAACTGCTGGCGCCGTATCGCGACTGATCGGCGCCGGTCGATCGATTGCGGAGCTTGCTGACAGGTCCCCCGCGGGACACCACCGGTGGTGCCGTCATCGGCGGCTCGCGCTCGCGCGCGGGCCCCTTCAAAGCGCGCCGCATCTACACCCTCCACGACGTCATTTCCGCAAAGTGGGAATGCATATGCCGTCATTCCCGTGAAAGCGGGAATCCATTGGCTTTGCGCTGCGCAAGGGAGCCGGCGACCCAGAGCGAATTTGGATTCCCGCTTTCGCGGGAATGACGGCGCTGTTGACTGCGCGAATGATCGGGCGAATCGACGCTGTGACTCGGTGTGCCGCGATTCCAGCGCATCGCCGTTGTCATTTCGGCCGATAGGTCGCCGACGGAATGCCGGCGCGCCATCATCGGCAGGCCGTCGCGGGTCTCGTGCAGCGCTGGCTTGCGCCCGCACGCACGAGCACATTGCGCCGCCGCCGCCGCCGCCGCCGCCGCACCCACACCCGCACCCACACCCTCATGCCGTCATTCCCGCGAAAGCGGGAATCCATTGGCTTTTCGCTGCGCAGGAGGAGCCGGTGACCCAGAGCGCATTTGGATTCCCGCTTTCGCAGGAATGAC
>DASWPR010000218.1:0-10615 GCA_036398455.1 Dokdonella sp. | reverse complement strand
TACGAGACGATCGCCGTGCCGGTCCAGTTCGCGATCGGAACGAACATTCCGCTGGCGAGCCTCGGCAGCGTGAATTCGTTCGACTTCTCGCTGCCGCCGGACGGCACCAGCAGCGCCACGCTGACGCTGACCAATTCCGGCACGTCCGGCAGCCTGCTCAACTACACCATCACCGAAACGAGCGGCTACTGCAGCGCTGCGTCCGATGTGCCGTGGCTGCAGGCGCGCCCGGCCCAGGGCGCGGTCCGCGTGGGAAGCCCCGCCTCCATCCAGGTGAACGTCGACGCCGGCGGCCTCGGCGGCGGCGCCCACGCGGCCCGCCTCTGCATCGCGACGAACGACGCGGCGCACCCGCAGCTCGAGGTGCCCGTCGCGCTGGCCGTCAATCTGCCCGACGCGGTGTTTGCCGACGGCTTCGACAACGGCCAGGCACCGGGCGTGTACGACACACGCGAAGAATTCCTGGCACACGTGCAGGCGGGCTACTACGAGGAATCCTTCACCTCGGTGCCGAGCAACGAGGCGATCTTGTCGCCGATGCAGTTCTCCAGCGAGATCCCGGGCCTGCCGCCGCTGGCCTACACCATCTACACGCAGGACGACGCGCAGTCCGGCCTGTACAACTTCCCGGGCGTCATCTCGCACAACAACAGCGGCGATCAGATCGTCATCACCTTCGTGACCCCGGTCACCGCCATCGGCGGCAACTTCTGGGAATCGAACATGTTCGGCGAAGAGTCGAACGGACCGATCTGGCTGACCCTCAGCGATGGAACCTTCGAACCCATCGGCGCCACGTGGCAGGCGATTTCCTTCCGCGGCTTCATCACCGCGTCGCCGATCACCCGCATCACGATCGATTCGCCGAACGGCGAGGTGTCCTGGGCGAAGCTCGACAACCTCATCGTCGGCTACAAGAACTGAGCGGGCGCGGCGATGGCCTCCGATTGCTTCGATGGTCTCCACCCGACGGTGCGCGCCCTATCGAACCGCTTCGAGGAAGCCGCGTCTCGGCGTATGCGCGCGCGGCCAACGCCGGCCGCGCCGCGCAACGCGGCTTCACGATGGTTCGATGCGCGAGGAAGCGCGCGCCGCCCTTCCCGTCGACGCGAACGACGAGGGCCGTCGTGCGCAGGAAGACTCCGGACATTCGCTGCGTCACGCAACATTTCCGCTTCATTTTTTCCAGGGGAGCTACGATGATTCACTCGAAAAATACGCCGTTCGCCAGCGGCAGCACGATGACGACGAGCCGTTTTCCGCTCAGGCCGCTGGCGGCATGCCTGCTGCTCGCGCTCGCCGGCACGCCGGGAAGCACCCTGCAGGCCAGCGCTGCTGACGGACAGAGTCCGCCGCGTCCACGCGGCGCATTGCTGGTGAGCAGCTGCGCCGACGACGGCAGCAGCGGCACGCTGCGCAGCGTCGTGGCAGGCGCCGCCACCGGCGACACCATCGACCTGACCCAGCTCGACTGCAGCACGATCACCCTGTCGAGTGGACAAATCGAAATCGACGTCAACGACCTGACCCTCACCGGGCCTGGGCGCGATGCGCTCGCGATCGATGGCAACAACGCCGGCCGCGTGCTCTTCCACAGCGGCACCGGAACCCTGACGCTGAGCGGCCTGACCCTCACGCATGGTCTCGCGGACGCGGCGATCGATACGAACCCGCCGAACGTCGGCATGCGCGGCGGCTGCGTGTTTTCCAACGCCGGCGGCAGCCTCGCGATATCGGATGCCACGATCACCGAATGCAGGGCGGTCAATGCTACCGGTGCCGGCAACGGCGTGATCGGCGGCGGCATCTACGCGCGGCATCCCGTCACCCTGACGCGCACGACCGTCTCGAACAATACGGCGGACGGCACGGCTCCGGCGGGCGGTTCCGTGCCCGCGGTAGGCGGCGGCGTATTCACCTCGCTGGGAACGATCACGCTGACGGAAAGCATCGTGAGCGGCAACCGCGCGATAACGGGGGGAGCGGGCACGTCTTCGCAGTACGTCGGCATCGGCGGCGGAATGTACGCCTCGCTCAGCGCCATGACGATCACCGATTCCGTCATCGACAACAATTTCGCCGGCTGCGACACGACCGTGACGTCGTGCTTCGGCGCAACCGCCGGAGGCTTCGGTCTCGACGGATACAACAAGGTCCTGACGCTCTCGTCGAGCATCGTGTCGAACAACACGGTTTCCGCCTCCGGGAAGGTGCGAGGCGGAGGTGCCGTGGCCCTGGCAGGCGGCGCGCAGCACCGGATCACCGATACGCAGATTTCGGGCAACCAGGCGCTCAGCACCAGCGCGCAGGGATATGGCGGCGGCACGTACCTGCTGGGCGGCTACCCGACCGTCTCCACTTCCACGGTCAGCGGAAATACGGCGGATGTCGGCGGCGGCGTCTTCATGTACTACGGCCGGCTGACGGTCGCCAACAGCACGCTGTCGGGCAATACGGCCGGCAATGCCGGCGCCATCTACAACGCTCACGCGTCCGGCTACTACGGCGGCAACGGTCCGCTGACGGTGCGCAACAGCACGATCACCGCGAACATCGCCACGGCCGCTGCGGCGACCGGCGGCGTCGCCGGCGGCATCGTCGATACCCAGGCGCAGTTCCCCAGCACCTTCCAGAGTTCCATCGTCGCCGGCAACAGCGCTCCGAATGCCGACCCGGGCAAGGCCGACGTGGTCGCCTTCCAGGGATCGATCACCGGAGCGAACAACCTGATCGTCGCCGCGGCGGGTCTCACCCTGCCCACGGACACGATCAGCGCCGATCCGCTGCTCGGCCCGCTGCAGGACAACGGCGGTCCGACACCGACGCATGCGCTGCTGTTCGGCAGCCCGGCGCTCGATACCGGTAACAACAGTTCAAACCTCGATTTCGACCAGCGTGGCGACGGCTATGCACGTGTGATCGGCCTCGCGGCGGACATCGGCGCGTTCGAAAACCAGCAGGCGTTCGTGCCGCCGATCGTGATCAAGACGTTCGCGCCGGGCACCATCGGACGCAATGCCGCCAGCACGCTGACGATCACGCTGACCAACGGCGACGACATCGCGGGAACGCTGACCGCCGATCTGGTCGACGCCTTGCCCGGACCCGTCGTCGTCGCCGATCCGGCCAACGCGACGACGACCTGCCCGGGCGGTACCGTCAACGCAGAGCCCGGCGCCGGCAGCGTCACGCTCGGCAGCGGCGCCGGTTTTCCCGCAGCAGGCTCGTGCACGATCACCGTGTCGGTCACGTCGAATACCGAAGGCACCTATACCAACACCATTCCCGCCGGCGCGCTGCAGACCGACCTCGGCAGCAGCATCGACGCGGCGACGGCAGATCTGACCGTCGTCAATACGCCACCGGTCGCCGGCGACGACGCGTACGCGACTGCGGAGAACATGGCGCTGACGGTGGACGCGGCGGGCGTGCTCGCCAACGACACGGACGCCGATGGCGATGTCCTGGCCGCCCTGCTCGCCGCGGGACCGGCGCACGGCACGCTCACGCTGAACCCGGACGGCAGCTTCGTCTATGCGCCGGCGCTCGATTTCTCCGGCAGCGACAGCTTCGTCTACCTCGCCAGCGACGGTCAGGCATCAGCCGCCGCAACGGTGACGATCACGGTGAAGCAAGGCACCGACGAGACGATCTTCGCCGACGGCTTCGAAAGCCCATGATGGCCTGAGCCATTGCGTGCAGACGATTGCGGTTCCACAGGAGCCGCCGGGACGCAGTTCCCCCCATGGGCTGTGTGGTCCCGGCGGCGCCTGTTCCGCGATTCCGTCGCGAACGCCGCGTCGGAACGGCGAAGACGCCGCGACCTGCTTCAGCGCATCCGCCAGGTGCCCGTGCGCAATATTGCCATTGATGTACGAGTGGTAATCTATACGAAGCGCGAGCATCCGGCGCGCGCGCACGGGCCCGAGGAAATCCGCATGCATCCCATGTCGTCAGGCGCACTGCTGTTCGGCTTGCTGATGCCGTTCGCCGCGGCCGCCGCCGATACGCCTCATGTGGAGACCGCCACCGCGTTCGTGCATGCGCGCCTGGCAATGTCCGCGCAGACCCTGCCGGATGCGCGCCGGCACCTGCATCACGTCGTCAATTGCCTGGTCGCGCCGACCGACAGGCAGTTCGACGCGCATGCCGGCAATCCCTGCGAAGGCATGGGCGCCGACGCCGGAGCCCTGCGCGACGAGGCACCGACCGATGCGCGCAGGCAGGAATTGCAGCACGCGCTCGATATCGCCGAACGCGGGCTGGGCAGCAAATCGCTCGACACGACGCACGTCTACTCCGAGTGGCTGTCCGATCTCCTGCAGCGCACCAAGTCCTGATCGCGCAGCACCGTCAGATCGGTGCACCGGGAGGAATCGCCGGCAACGGACGCAGCTTCACCGACTTCGGATCGGCCAGATATTTGCGGATCGTCTCGGCCGCTTCCGCGCGACTCGCGGCGACGCTGCCGCGGCCGGCGTTCTTCGCCAGCCACGCCTGCCATTGCTGCAGCGAGGCGCGCACGTCCGCCTCGACCTGCGCATGCAGCTGGCCGGCATCGAGCGCATTCAACAGCGCATCGAGCACGACCCAGTCCGCCGCCGTCTGCACGGCGTCGCCAGCGGGGATCGACGCGCCGATCGCGTCGCGCTGCCAGGTGCCGCGGAACACGGCATCGAGCACGTCGCCGACACCGGGCTCGCGGGCGTCGCGCGCATGCTGCCAGGCGAGGCGATTGAGGCGCTGCGGCGCGAACAGGAATTGCACGGTCTGCGCCGCGGCCGCTTCGACGGCGGCGAAGGCGTCGAACAGCGGCGCGCTGCGCGTCGCGAAATATTCGCGGTTGCGCACGTAGTCGTTGCCTGGCGGCGTGACCAGATCGAGCACGCTGGCCGGCAGGGCGAGCTGCTCCGCACCGAGCGAGGCGACCAGGCGATCCAGCGCGGCGCGTTGCGTCGCGGCCGCCACCGGCTGCGTGCCGGCCTGGCGATCGAGCGCTTCCGAATAGGCATAGCCGGCACCGCCGAGCAGGCGCGCGACCGCTTCGATCTGGTAGCGATGCAGCAGATACACCGGCACCAGGCGCGCTTCGAGTTCGCCGGTCTGGCGCTCGGGCGGCAGCACGCCGATGGAGAACCCGTCGAGCGCCTTGCGCCGCACCGCGAGCAGGCGGTCGAACGATGCCAGCGTATCGGGACCGAAGTCCCACAAGAGGCCATCGGGTTCGGCATCGCCGGGACCGCGCGAATCCGGATCGCTGAGGTAGCGAAAACCAGCCTTGGCGATGTCGCTGCGCAGTTTCGTCAGCCCCGCCGTTTCCTGCGCCGGCGCGAACTGCGCGTAGGCGTGCGCGACGAGGAAATCGTCCCATGGCCCGACGCCGACGCCATAGGCGTGCTCGAGGCTGATCGAGCCGTCGGCGCCGAGCTGCAGCAGCGGATGCGGATAGTCCATCACCGACCCGTTGCCGAGCCGGCTCGCGGCGAAGTTGTGCGCGAAGCCGAGCGCATGG
Organism: Dokdonella sp.; assembly: GCA_036398455.1. Lineage (GTDB taxonomy): Bacteria > Pseudomonadota > Gammaproteobacteria > Xanthomonadales > Rhodanobacteraceae > Dokdonella_A. The sequence goes on along the minus strand of DASWPR010000218.1, from coordinate 5,103 downwards.
CCGACTTCGTGCGCAGCCAGCTGGCGCAGGCGCGCAATCGCCATCTGCTCGGCTTCGCTGGCAAGCTCGGATGCGTTCGACTTGTCGTACGGCGCGAGCAGGCTCTCGGCGATGAGGATGTCCTGGCGCACGCGCTGCGAACCGAGCGTGACCGATCCCTTGATGATCTCGCCGGTGCGCGGGTCGACGATCGGCTGGCCGTACGACCAGCCGCGCGTGTAGCGATGCGCCCAGGTGATCAGGCTGTAGCGGATGTCCATCGGATCGACGCCTTCGGGCAGCAGCTCGACGCGATAGGCATCCTTGAAGCCGGCCTTTTCGAACGCGCTCTTCCACCAATTCGCACCGTCGAGCAGAGCCGCGCGCACCGGCTCCGGCGCGCCGCGGTCGAGATAGAACACGATCGGTTTCCTGACCGCGCTCTGCGCGGCGGAAGGATCGCTCTTGTCGAGGCGGAAGCGCGGCTGGAAGCGCACGTCGATGCTCGACCGCAGCGGCTGCGCGTAGTCGTAGTAGCCGACGCTGAACGCGCCCGAGGCCGGATGGTAGGCGCGCGGCACGAAGCCCGGCGCAGGCAGGCGAACCAGGCTCAGGTGCTGGCGTACGGTGATGCTTTCCGCATCCATCGCCACGTCCTTCACGAAGGCGCCCTCGCCGGGGCCCTTGAAGGTCAGCATCGCTTCGAGTTCGGTGTTGTCCGGAAAGCTCTTCGCGTCGGCCAGCGACACCGCGCTGCGCTTGTCGTCGACGTCGTACTTGCCCTGCTTCGTTTCGGCGAGCCGGCGCGCCACGCCATGGCGATCGGAGATGAGCAGCGGACTGGCATCGATGACGACTTCGGCGTCGCCGTCCTTGCGTTCGGCAACGATGTCGCCGGCCCACAGCACCGACTCGGCGAATGCCTGGCGCACGCTGAGCGCTTCGTCGGAATTCGGCGACACCGCGCGGAACCGGGTGTTGTCTTCGACCAGCAGCACGCGCGTGCCGACGCGGCGGAATTCAACCAGGTGCGATTCGCCGCTCTGGCCGCGATCGAGCCCGACGTCGTTCGAGCCGAGCGCCCACGGCAGCGAACTCACCAGCAGGAACGGCGCATCGAACGCGTGCACGCCGAGCAGGACGAGGCCCTTCGCGGCATCGCGATACACCTCGAAGAAGCCGCCGGCGTGCTGCATGCCGCGGGTTGCCGCGGCGATGTCCAGCGGCGGCTTCGGCTCGCTCCTGGCGTCCGCATGCGCGGAAGGCGGCGGCGCCGCGACGGCCGATGCGCACGCGAGCACCGCCATCAGAACCGGAAACACACAGCGCCGGACCCGTCTCATCGTGATCTTCCTTCGTGCCGGAGGCATGCGCGGCAGTCTGCATGATCGTCGTGGCGATGCCCATAGCGAAGCCCGGCATCGCCGATGCAGCGGCAGCGTATCTCGCGCGATCATGTTCCCGCGGGTACGGATCGTGCGCGCCGGGCGGCGCTGAATCTCAGCGCTGACGGCCGGATTGCGGTCGCTTGCCGTCGCGCTTCCAGGCGACCAGTTCGTCGAACGCCATGCCGATCTGCGCCGGCGTGAACACGCAATGGCCGTGTGCGTTGACGTACTGCTGCACGAAATGATCGGCGTGCCCGGCGCGCTGCGCGATCAAGGCGTATTCGAAGGCGGTCGAGGCCACCACCAGCGGATCGCCGCTGTCGTGCAGGGCGAGCATCGGCCGCGTCAGCTGGCCGGTCGGCGTGTACCAGCGCGACAGATAAGCCGCCGCGCGCGCTTCGGCGTGATAGCGCTTGACGCCGTCGTTCAGCGCGAAGTCGTCGCCGGAACCGGTGTAGACGAGGTCGGCATTGCCGAATGGATTGTCGTGCAGGCGCTCCTGCATTTCCTTGATGTCGTAGGTGATGGCCGCGATCACGCCGGGCAGGCTCTGCACATCGCCGGCGCCGTACAGCGCGCGCAGCGACGCCGTCGCCTTGGCGTTCGCGCGCATCGCAGCGGCGACCCGCTGCACGACGGCATCGCTCGGCGTGTAGTCGGCCGGCACCGGCACCAGCGACCCGAGCAGGCCCGGAAAGTAGTAGTCGAACGCGGCACGCAAGGCGAAATCGCGCTGCATGAAGCGGTCGGTCGGCTCGATCGCGCCGCACAGCGACAGCGCGCCGTCGTAGATCTCCGGCTTCATCTCGACGGTCATCGCGGTCAGGGTGCCGCCCATCGAGATGCCCATCACGTAGGTTTCCTTCGGCTCGCCGTACTTGCCGATGAAATAGCGGCGCAGCTTTTCGGTATCGGTACTGCCCTCCTCCACCGCCCAGCCGGTCGCCGAATAGGCCGACTGGATCACCGCGAAGCCGCCGGCGAGGATCGGCGCGAACATCGGCGACAGCGCATCGCCCGGGCGGAACGTCACCGGGTCGACCGCGTAGCCGTGGAAATACACGACCAGTCCATGATTCCAGTTCGCCGGAATGTCGATGCGATAGCCGACGCCGCCGAGCTGGCTGATTTCGCTGACCGCAGCGTCCGCCGCGGCACTGTGCAGGGGGGTCGCCACGGCGCAGACGAGCGACGCGAACAGGGCGAGCAGCAGACGCATGGTCAGGTCCCTCTTGAAGGCGGCGTGCCGGAGTGTGACACGCGCGGCGTCAGCCGCCGGCGGCTTCGACCTGCCGGCGCAACGCATCGAGCTGCTCGCGCAGCGCCTGCACTTCGCCTTCCAGATGCTCGACGCGTTCGGCGAGATCGGCGCGCGACGACGACGACGACGGTGCGCTTGCCGCCTGCGCGGCGAAGCTTTCGACGTCGACCGGACCGCCGAGCAGATGCATGTAGCGGTCCTCGCGCTGGCCCGCACCGCGGCCGATGCGGATCGCATAGGCGGGCTCGCGCTGGAGCAGGCGTTCGAGCGTATCGCGCACATCGTCGAGGCTCGGGAAATCGGCCAGGCGCTCGGTGCGCGTATGCAGCTCGTTCAAGGTCTGCGCCCCGCGCAGCAGCAACGCGCACAAGACGGCGCGCTGGCGTGCAGTGACGGTATAGTTCGTATCGAAGCGGTGCTCGTAGCGCAACGCGCGCTGCGAGGACGGCGCGACCTTGACCAGGCCGCGGTTCTCCAGCTCGCGCAGGCTGTGCCCGACCGCGCCGGGTTCGAGGTTCATCACCGGTTCGCGGCTGGTCTTCTGGTTGCAGGCCGCGACGATCGCATTCAGCGTCAGCGGATACACCTCGGGCGTGATTGCCGCCTTTTCGATCAGGCAGCCGAGGATGCGTGCTTCGATCGCGTCGAGCGGCGGCAGCGCGGAGGGTTCGTTCGGTGCGGTCGTTGCGTTTTCCAAGCCGTGCTCATGTGGCGGTGCGACACGGGAGTGTAGCGCGCCGCGCGCGTCGTGGACGCACGCGGCGCATTCCATTGGCCGTTCAGTCGGCCGTTCAGTCGAAGCCGTCGGCGAAGATCACGTCGCTCGGAACCGGCGCGAAAACGAACACGCCGGCCAGCGCGGCGAACGCGAAGATGCGTCCGTCGGCGGCCTGCTCGACCTTGCTCACCGGAAAACCGGTGCCGTGGCGCGCGGTCTGTACCGGCGCCGCCGGGTTGCTGATGTCGACTTCGTCGAGGCCGTACTCGTTGCCGACATAGGCGAGGTTGCCCACCACGACGACCGAATGCGCGGCGTTGTAGTCGTGCAGGCTCGGCGCGCCGGGCAGCATGACGCTGCCGACGACGACCGGGTTGGTCTTGTCGGTGGTATCGACGATGTGCAACTCGCCGCTGCTGCAGGCGACGTAGGTCGTATTGCCGTCCGCGCTGACGTCGACGCCGCTGGCATACGGGCAGCTCATGTCCTGGCCGGTGACGATCGGCGCGGCCGCATTCGACACATCGACGACGCGCAGGCCGCCGTCGCCGAAGTCGGCGCCGTCGACGAGATAGGCGTAGTCGCCGCGGACGGTCAGGTCATAGGTCTGGCTGGTGGTCAGCGAACCGAGCGCGTGCGGATGGGCCGGGTCCGACACATCGAGGATCTTGAAGATGCCGCCGTTGGTCGTGCTCGCCACGTACACGCGGTCGCCATGCGCTTCGATCGCGGATGCGGCGAAGAACGGGAAGCCGCCGAGCGCCGTCGGATGCGCCGGATCGCTGAGGTCGGCAATCAGCACGCCGTAGCCCCACGCTGCGAGGTAGGCGCGGCCGCCGTCGACCGAGATGTCTTCCATGTCGCGCGACGCGAGGTCGGCCGGCAGATCGGCATCGTAGCGGCCGACGGTCGCCAGCGTGGTCGCGTCGAGCACGCCGACGCCATAGCCTTCCTCGGCGAAATACGCGTAGTCGGCCGCGATCGCCCCCGCATGCACCGAGACGCCGACCGGCAGGTTGAATTCGGAGGCCAGCGTCGGGTTCTGCGGATCGGTGGCGTCGAGCACGATGCCGCGATCGGTGTGGGTCAGGATCAGCGGACCGAACGGCGTATCGGCGGCCTGGTCCGGTGCGAACGCGTCGCCGTCGCCGATCGCCACGGTACGCAGCAGGGCCGGCGCGGACGGCGTGGCGAAGTCCCACACCTGGATGCCGCTGTCGCCGATCAGGTACAGCGTGTCGCCGCTGCGGATCGCCTGCGTGGCGATGTCGATCGGCGTATCGAACACTTCGGTGATGTTGGCCGGGTCGGTCAGGTCGTACACGCCGAGGTCGGTGCCGACACCGATCGCATAGCCGTCGGTGAGCGCCGCGCGCAGGAAGACGAAGTCGACCGGCGTGCTGCCGGCCACGTTCGGTGCGGTGGGATCGGAAATATCGACCACCGATACGGTCCTGCCGATGAAGCCGTTGCCGAATACCAGCAACTGCGTACCGAACGCCGCCATGTTGTCGAACGCCGAGACGTCGAAATTGGACGTCACGAAGCTCGGCTGCAGCGGGTTGCTGGCGTCGATCACGACCAGGCCGTTGTCGTTGTCGCCGACGAAAACATAATTGCCGGACGCGGCCAGCGCGCTGGGGCGCTTCAGCGACGAATCGATGTAGTCGTCGAACTCCGCCACGGCGGCCGGGTGCGCCGGATCGTCGAGCGAATAGATCGTGATGCCGCCGACGTCCACGGTCGTGTACCAGGCG
>DASWPR010000217.1:0-2130 GCA_036398455.1 Dokdonella sp. | reverse complement strand
GCATATTTCTTGGCGAAATGCAGCGCCAGCTCGAGGATGTCCGCGGGACGCTCGCTCAGCGGCGGAATCTTGCGGTTGACGACGTTGAGCCGGAACAGCAGATCCTCGCGAAACGTGCCTTCGCGCACGGCATCCGACAGGTTGCGGTTCGAGGTGGCGATGATGCGGATGTCGATCGGAACCGGGCGGGTACCGCCCACGCGGTCGATCACGCGCTCGTGGATCGCGCGCAACAGTTTGGATTGCAGCCGCACGTCCATCTCGCTGATTTCGTCGAGCAGCAGCGTGCCGCCGGTGGCTTCCTCGAACTTGCCGATGCGGCGCGCGATGGCGCCGGTGAAGGCGCCCTTTTCGTGGCCGAACAGTTCGGATTCCAGCAGGTGCTCGGGGATCGCGGCGCAGTTGATGCTGATGAACGGCTTCTTGGCGCGGTGCGAGCGCGAGTGAACGTTGCGCGCCAGCACTTCCTTGCCGGTGCCGGATTCGCCGGTGATCATCACCGAGGCGTCGGAGCCGGCAATCTGCTGCGCCAGCCGCACCACCTTGGCCATCGCCTCGTCGCGGTAGATCAGGTCGCGGGAATCGTTGGCGACGGCGGCGAGAACGGCAGCGATCAGCTCCGGATCCGGCGGCAGCGGAATGTATTCTTTCGCGCCGGCATGGATCGCTGCGACCGCAGCGCGAGCATCGTTGGTGATGCCGCAGGCGACGATCGGCACATGGATGTGCTCGGCCTCGAGCCGCATCACCAGGTCGCGGATGTCGAGCGCGACATCGACCAGCAGCAGGTCGGCGCCCTTGCCGCCGCGCAATACCCGCATCGCCTGATCGAGGTCTTCGGCGTGCACGACGGACGCGCCGTTATCCATCGCGATCTTGGTGGCGGTGGTGAGCTGCCCCTTGAGGGTGCCGACGATGAGAAGCCGCATGGTGGTCTCCTGTTATCTCTGGTCGCGCCGTTCGGGCGCCGGATCGGATCGCGTTACGCGCGTTCAGCCTTGATGATTTCCGTCATGGTGACGCCGAGCTTGTCCTCGACCAGCACCACTTCGCCGCGTGCGACGAGCCGGTTGTTGACGTAGATGTCGATCGCCTCGCCGACGCGGCGGTCGAGTTCGAGCACGGTGCCGGGTCCAAGTTTCAGCAGTTCGCCGACATCCATCTTGGAGCGACCGAGCACGGCCGAGACCTGTACCGGCACGTCGAACACCGCTTCGAGGTCGGCGGCGATCCGCGTGACCTGTTCGTCGTCGTTGTAGCCAATGTCTCCCATCGCTACAGGGTCGGCCGAATTGAGATCCGGAAGCGGCACCTGGGTGTCATTGCTCATCGTTCAGTCCTCATGGCCGTACCTCGGGCCGCCATGTAGCGGCCCACGAGCTCGTTGATCTTGGTCTCGACGGCCGCGCGCTCCAGCAGCACGCCGCCGTCCGCCCATTCGATCTTGCAATCGCCGCTCTCGATTTCCGGCTCGGCGAGGATCACCAGCTTGCCCTGAAAACCGCTCTGCTTGGCCAGCTTCTCGATCCGCTCGCGCGCCTCTTCATAGAGCTGGTCGTTGATGCGCACGACGATATGCGGGATCGCGACCAGATGCTTGAAGCAGTCGTTCACCAGCGCCATCACCTCGGTGAGCGGCTCGGTGGCGATCAGTTCGCTGCACAGTTTTCGCGCGACCGCGACGGCGACATCCACGGCTTCGATCGTGATCCGGGTCTCGATCGCCGAAAAGTGGGTCGAGATCGATGTGATGGCGACGCCGATCTCCTCCAGCGCCACGGCGGCGCGGCGGTCACTTTCGACCTTGGCCTCGCGCTGCGCGGCATCGAAGCCGGCGCGATAGGCATGGGCCTCCGCATCGGCGACTTTTTCCGCGATCTCGGCGGCCGTGACGGCGGGCGCGCGCATCTTGTCGGGGGCGGCGAAATCGACATCGAACAGGAATTTTGCAGGAGCGGCCATCAATACACCAGTTCGTCGTCGGCACGGTTCTTGGTCAGCACGATCTCGCCCTTGGCGGCGAGGTCCTTGGCGAGGTTGACGAGCAGCGCCTGGGCTTCGTCGACGTCGCGCAAGCGCACCGGGCCGAGCGCGGCCATGTCGTCGAGCAGCATCTTGGCGGCGCGCGAC
>DASWPR010000216.1:0-2458 GCA_036398455.1 Dokdonella sp. | reverse complement strand
CTTCGCGGCGACCGCGTGGCCGGCCGCGTCGGTCGCGGCGGAGCGGCTGATGTCGAGCTTCTGCGCGTGCAGCCAGAGGTGATCGGTCGCCTTCGCGAGCTTCACCCGAATGCGCGCCTCGCCCGCGAAACGTTCGCTGCGCGGATCGATCGTCAGGTGCAGCGCGTAGCGCAGCGGGGTGACCTCCTGCGGCAGCTTTCCGGTCGGCAACGCAGCGGCGGCGAAGGCGAAGACCGGCGCAATCGCCATGGCGAACAGGAGCGGCAGGAACGCTCTGGGCGGATGAGTCACGGCGGTCCCCTCGAAACGAGGCGGCACGACACCATGTCGCCGGCAGCGCCGCATGCGGCAGAGGTCATGCCGGCATCGCGCGCGACCGCGCAGCGCTGCCTCGAATCGGGCTTTCTGCGCTGCGCGGGCGGGGCAAAGGAAAACCAGGCGCGCCAGCGGCGCGCCGTCGGCTTCAGGCCGCTGCCGCCAGCGCCGGCGCCGCGGCACCGGCCTGCTCCACCGTCACCGCGACGGCGTGCAGCACCGCGGCGATGCGCGCCGCGCTCTGGATCGCCAGCGCCGGCACGTTATGCTTCTTCAGCGTCTTCTCGTGCGATTCGATGCACATGCCGCAGCCGTTGATCGCCGACACCGCGAGCGAGGCGAGTTCGAAGTCGACCTTCTCGGCACCGGGATTGGCCATCACGTTCATGCGCAGGTTCGCGCGCAGCGTGCCGTATTCGGCGTCGCCGACCAGGTGGGTGAAACGGTAGTAGATGTTGTTCATCGCCATGATCGCGGCGGCAGCGCGCGCGGCATTGGATTCCGCCTCGCTCAGCGTGCCGGCGAAGTGCCGTACGACCGCGCTCGTCAGCGGCTCGTAGCGCGCGGTGATCGCACTGGCGATCGCAATGATCGCGATCTGTTTCGGGGTGAGGCCGGGTGCGCCGGATTCGCTCAGGACCGAATCCAGGTTGAGGCGCAGGTCCTTCGCATAGTCGGGCAGCTGGCCCTTGATGTCATCGACGCTCATGGAAGCGCTCCTTGTGTCTGGGAAGCATCCCGGCCGCGAAGGCCGGGATGCCGTGGAACAGAGGTGGGCGGCGACTGCGGGGGTCGCCGCCCGGATCGGCAGCGCACGGGGAGGAGGAGCTGCGCTGCCGGTCAAACGAGCGGGCAGAATCGGGGGCCCGCAGAAACTTACGCAACCTTCAGCGTGTCCTGGCCGTTCTGCCAGTTGCACGGGCACAGCTCGTCGGTCTGCAGCGCATCGAGCACGCGCAGGACTTCCTGCGGGTTGCGGCCGACGCTGCCGTCGGTCACGTAGGCGAAGCGGATGATGCCTTCCGGATCGACCAGGAAGGTCGCACGCTTGGCGACGCCTTCTTCCTCGTCGAGGATGCCGAGCGAGGTCGACAGGCGCTTGGCGGTATCGGCCAGCATCGGGAACGGCAGGTCGCGCAGGTCCTTGTGATCCTTGCGCCATGCCAGGTGCACGAACTCGCTGTCGGTGCTGGCGGCCAGCACCTGCGTGTCGCGGTCCGCGAACTGGCTGTTGAGGTCGCCGAAACCCTTGATCTCGGTCGGGCAGACGAAGGTGAAATCCTTCGGGTAGAAGAACACCAGCAGCCACTTGCCCTTGTAGGTGTGGTTGGTGATCGGGAAGAACGCCTTCTCCAGGCTCTCGATCGAAACGGTGGCCTTGAGATTGAATTCCGGGAACTTGTCGCCGACGGTCAGCATGATGAACTCCTCAGGAGTGGGGTGGATGGATGAAGCGATCAGGTGGGCGCCGAACCTGCCCAGGCCGACAAAGATAAAGATGCCACCGCGATATTTCAAATCAATTGTTGATATTGTTTCGATAGGGTGCTTCAATCGCTGGCACGATGAATCTGCGTGATCTCCGTTATCTGGTCGCCCTCGCCGAACACAAGCATTTCGGCCGTGCCGCCGAGGCCAGCTTCGTCAGCCAGCCGACCCTGTCGACGCAGATCAAGAAGATCGAAGAGGAACTCGGCGTCGCCCTGGTCGAGCGCATGCCGCGCAAGGTCATGCTGACCGAGGTCGGGCGCGAGATCGCCCAGCGTGCGCGCGAAGTGCTCAACGAAATCGAGCAGATCAAGGCGATCGCGCGGCGCACCAAGGACCCGGAATCGGGCACCGTGCGCCTCGGCATCTTCCCGACGCTCGGCCCCTACCTGCTGCCGCACGTGGTGCCGACGATCCGCGAGCGCTTTCCGCGCCTCGAACTGCTGCTGATCGAAGAGAAGACCGAGATCGTCCTGCGCCAGCTGCGCGAGGGGCGCCTGGACGCGGCGATCCTTGCGCAGCCGATCCACGACGACCAGCTCGAACAGCATTTCCTGTTCGAAGAGCCCTTCCTGCTGGCGGTGCCGGAGCACCACGCGCTGGCCTCCAAGCGCAATCTGAAGCTCGAGGATCTTTCCGACCAGAGCCTGCTGCT
>DASWPR010000215.1:0-3963 GCA_036398455.1 Dokdonella sp. | reverse complement strand
ATTGGCAGGAACTGCGAGAACGCGCCGCCGCGACCGCGCATTCGTACGCTGCCGCTGGCGACATCGCTGGTGATGTCGTCGAAGTCGCCGCCGAGCGGCGCCTTGAACAGGCGATACGGGCTGTCCGGCGTGCAGGCGAGCGCGTGCGTGTGCAGTTCGAATTCGTAGGTGTTGATGAACGACAGGATGCCGGTTCCATCCTCGGGACCATCGAAGGCGCTGGAGAACAGGTGCGGCGTAGGCGGCGGTTCGACGGTGATCATCATGGGGAATGCCGGGTCGATGGAGACCAGCGGGATGAACAGCAGATGGGGCAGCCGCACGATCAGGGAGGGATCGTTCGGGTCCACCAGCTGCGCCGTCAGATTCAGGCTGTCCGCGGTCAGGTTGAGCGGCGAGTCGAACGTGATCGTGACGTCGGCTTCATAGGTGTGCCCGGCCTGATCGGCGAGCGATATGTCGGCGTGCGCCACGTTGCCGTCGATGCTGACGACGACCGTGGCAGCGGCCTGCCGCATGCCGGCGGACGCCAGCAGGCACGCCAGCCCGAAGCTCAAGCCACGCAAGGTCTTCAACATGTCAGTGCACCCCTGTTTCCCGTGTTGCAGACGTTTCCGTATGCAACGCACGTGCACGGTACGCCGACTGTCCGTCAAAACCCGGCTGGATTCGTGTCTCTCGCGTCATTTGAGGGATTTTCCCCATTGTTCGTGAGGGGAATGCGAAAAGTATACCGTCGACGAACGCCAGGCCGCAGATTGACAGCCGCAAAGCCGCTGCCGGCGGTCGGGGTGCGCTGCAGTTTGCGGCCTGCACCGCCGCCGCCCGGTCGCGCCGCGAAGTCGGAGCGGAACAGCGCCTGTCGCAAACTGACCGTTTGCGCCAGGCCGCATCTGCTGCGTGTCCCGGCTTTAGCGAACGAAGCGACCTCGTTCAGCTTTCCCCGCACGACGCAGCCGGCGGTAAGACCGCTCAGTGCTGCATCTGGCTCAGCGCGATCAACAGGGCGACGCCGACGATCAGCGCCAGCACCACCAGCTTGATGCGCATCGAGGCACGCTTGTGCGTACTGGTGTCGCCGGCACTGCGCGCGGCGGCCAGCTCGTCGGCGAAGCGGGTGGCCGGCTCCAGGCCGGCGTTGCGCAGGATCTGGCGTGCGCGCGTCTGGTCCTCCGAGCGCACGACTTGCACCTGCGGCCAGGAGTCGCGATCGCCGCGGGCGGTGTAGCTGAACTTCTTCCAGTCCGCGCCCTGGTAGGTGCGGCGGTTGTTGATCGTGGTCTGGATGCCCTGCTCGGCCATCAGCGCGACGACGCGCTGGATGTTCTCATGACGGGGGGACGTGTAGATGTCGCGCATCGATGCACCTCAGGGGGATTCGGGGCGCAGGCGGATCAGGCCTTCCTGCGCCGTCGAGGCGACCAGGCGGCCGTCTTCGCTGTAGATCATGCCGCGTGCGAGGCCGCGTCCGCCTTGTGCCGTCGGGCTGTCGCACGAATACAGCAGCCATTCGTCGACGCGGAACGGACGGTGGAACCAGAGCGCGTGGTCGAGGCTGGCGACCTGCACATTGCGCTGCAGAAACGAGATGCCGTGCGGGAACATGGTCGTGCCGATCAGATGGAAATCCGATGCATACGCCAACAGCGCGCGATGCAGCACCGCGCTGTCGGCGATGCGATTGGACAGGCGGAACCAGACCTGCTGATACGGCGGGCGCTTGGGCGGATGCAGGTCGTCGCGCGGATAGACATGGCGGAACTCGAACGGGCCGGAGCGGCCGAACCAGCGCTGCAGCTTCGGCGGCAGCTTGGCGAGTTCTTCCGCCGGCAGCGGCGTCGGCGGCGCCACGTCGGCGGGCTTGGGCACTTCCGGCATGGTCAGCTGGTGCTCGACGCCGGGTTCGTCGATCTGGAAAGAAGCGGAGAAGTTGAAGATCGGCTGGCCGTGCTGGATCGCCGTCACCCGGCGCACCGAGAAACTGCCGCCGTCGCGCGTGCGCTCGACGTTGTAGAGGATCGGATGCTCGATGTCGCCGGCGCGCAGGAAGTATGCGTGCAGCGAGTGCGCGCTGCGGTCGCTGTCGACTGTCTGCTGCGCGGCCGACAAGGCCTGGCCGAGGACCTGCCCGCCGAACACGTAGCGCGTGCCGATGTCGCGGCTTTCACCGCGGAAGAAATTCTCTTCCAGGCGTTCGAGCTGGAGCAGGCTCAGCAGTTCTTCGGTCGGCGTCGTGGTCATGGGCGGCGCATCGGGCATTGGCGCGCAAGTATACCGGCGCCGCGCTAGTGCTTCTGTTCCGAATCCGCCGGCGACAGGCGCTCCAGGCCGCTGCCATCCATCACCTCGCTCCAGGGAAACAACGGCCCCGGATCCTGCCGGCGATGCAGCAGGATGTCCGGATCGTCGGCCGCCGGTTCCAGGCGGCGGTCGAGGTCTTCGTGTCCGGCGATCCAGCGCAGGTTCGCGTGTTCGGCGCGCAGCTGGCGCAGCAGCGCGCGCAGCGATTCGATCTGCTCCAGCGTATACGGCACCGTGAACGCCTGGTAGCGGCTGTCGCCCCAGTGCGGATAGCGCCCGATATTCACCAGCTCGATGCCGATCGAGCGCGGGTTGTAGCTGAAGGTGTGATTGGCGATGCGGGTGTCGGCGACGAAGCGGAAGACCTTGCCTTCCAGGTCGATGTAGTAGTGCCCGCTGTTGCCGGTCTGCGTGCCGGCATAGTGGATGCGCTCGCCGAACTCGCGCGCCATCGCCATGTCCGGCAGTTCCGTGCAGTGGATCACGACCAGGTCGATTGCCGACGATGGGCGCGCGGCAAGGCGCTCCTCGTAGGGCAGCGGCCAGTCCTGGATGGCGAGAGCGGGCATCGCGGGATTCCTTCGTCGAGCGGCGCGGCGCGCGCGGCCGCAATGCTAGCATCGCGGTTTTCTTCGCGGCACGCTCGTGCAGGTCAGGTCATGAAAGGCACCGTCATCCTCTCGCACGGCCTGGAAAGCGGGCCGCAGGCGACCAAGGTCAGCGCGCTCGCCGAGGTTGCGCGGGCGCTCGGCTGGAACGAGGTGCGGCCGGACTATCGCGACATCGACGCGCCGCGCGACCCGCGCGCGATCGATGCGCGCATCGCGTGCGCGCTGGCGCACACGCCGGCGGACGGTCGTGTGGTATTTGCCGGTTCCAGCATGGGCGCGTTCATTTCCGGCTTCGCCTCGATCGAGCGCCATTGCGACGGGCTGTTCCTGCTCGCCCTGCCGATCGGCATTCCCGGCTATCGGCAGGCCTTCGTCGCGGCGAACGTTCCGACCATGCTGGTGCACGGCTGGGACGACGAAATCTGCCCGGTCGACGCCGTCATCGGCTTCGCGCGCGAGCGCCAGGCGCGCCTGCACCTGGTCGGCGACGACCATCGTCTCGCGCGTCACGTGGATGAATGCGCCGGCCTGTTCCGGCGCTTCCTCGCGAGCCTCGACTGACATGCTGACGCTGTTCGCCACATGCCCGAAGGGGCTCGAATACCTGCTGCGCGACGAACTGCGCGACCTCGGCGCCGACGATGCGCGCGAGGCGCTCGCCGGCGTGCATTTCAGCGGCACGCTGGAAATCGCCTATCGCGCCTGCCTGTGGTCGCGCCTGGCCAGCCGCGTGCTGCTGCAGCTGGCCGAGTTCGCGGCGCCGGACGCCGATGCACTCTACGCCGGCCTGCAGGAAATCGACTGGTCGCAGCACCTCGCGGCCGACGCGAGTTTCGCGATCGACGCGGTCGGATCGACCAGCGCGCTGCGCCACACGCAATTCGTCGCACTGCGCAGCAAGGATGCGATCGTCGACCAGTTCCGCGAACGCGACGGCACGCGCCCGGATGTGCAGGTGGAACGGCCGTCCATCCGTCTGAACGTCCGTCTGCATCGGGAGCGGGCGACCGTCTCGCTGGATCTTTCCGGCACGCCGCTGCACCGGCGCGGC
>DASWPR010000214.1:0-4373 GCA_036398455.1 Dokdonella sp. | reverse complement strand
CCTTCTTACGCAGGAAATTCTTCGCGGCGACGCAGTAGGAGCACACCGCGGTGGTGTAGATTTGTGCTCGAATCATTGCGGATTTCCGACGTTTGGCGCGCGCCTAGATTGGGGCGCCGCGGGCCGACTTGCAAGATCGCCCGCCGTTCGCGATCGCGACGAATGAACCGCTCCTGAGCAGGCATGCATTCGGTGCCGGCGATCACGGCGCCGCGGTGGCGGCGGGAACCGCCGCGCGCTAATGTGCTCCGGCTGATCGTTTCGCTGCCGGTGCCATCATGCGTGTTCTTCGAGGCTTTTGCGTTCTCGCCGTCGCGTGCGCCAGCGTGCTTGCCGGCGCGGGCGAACCGGACGTCAAACTGCCGAACATCGGCAGCTCGGCCGCGGGCCTGGCCTCGCCGCAGGAGATGCACGACTACGGCGCCGGCATGCTGCAGGAAATGCGCGCGCTCGGTCTGGTGCTCGACGATGCGCTGCTGAACGACTACATCAATTCGCTCGGCTACACGCTGGTTGCGAACAGCGAAATCCCGAACCAGCCGTTCACGTTCTTCATCGTGCGCGATGACCAGATCAACGCATTCGCCGCGCCGGGCGGCTTCGTCGCCGCGAACGCGGGCCTGATCACGGTCATGCAGCGCGAGGACGAGCTCGCCGGCGTCCTCGCGCACGAGATCTCGCACGTGCAGCAGCAGCACATCCTGCGCGCATTCGAAGACGTGCAGAAGATGTCGGTGCCGATCATGCTCGCCATGCTCGGCGTGCTGATCGCCAGCGCGCATCGCACCGACGATGCGGGCATGGCCGGCATCATGGCCGGCACCTCGCTGATGCAGCAGCACCAGATCAATTTCACGCGCGGCGAAGAAGCCGAGGCCGATCGCTTCGGCATCCAGACGCTGGCGCGCTCGGGATTCGATCCGAATGCGATGGCCGGCGCGTTCCAGGCGCTGCAGAAAGTCATGCGCGTGAACGGCGTCGACGTGCCGGAATTCCTGCTCGACCATCCGCTCGACAGCAAGCGCATCGCCGAGGCGAAGGAGCGGGCGCAGCAGCTCGGCTGCCCGACCCAGCCGCGCCTGCGCACGGCGCCGCCGGCGGCGGCTGCGGGCCCACTCAACCTGGCCGTGCCCAACCCGCATGCGGCGGACGCCAGCGCCGAAGCCGTCGACGAAGCGAGCGTGATGGCGGCGAGCAACGCGACGACCGCATCGATCGATCCGGCGACGCGCGGCGGCAAAACGCTGCCGCAGGTCACGATCTCCACCTGCAATGTCCGCGGCAACGCACGCGAGGCGTATTTCGAACTGATGCGCGAGCGCGCGCGCGTGCTCACCGCGAGCTCGACCACCGTCATGCGTGCGTACTACGCGGACAACCTGCGCGACAACCCGTCCTTCGACACGGCCGCGAACCGCTATGGCTACGCGCTCGCCCTGATCGCTACAGGCGACGCCGCGCATGCAATCACGCAGCTGAAGACGCTGACGTCGCGCCAGCCCAACTCCGCGGTATTGCGCCTGGCCCTCGCCAATGCGCAGGATCTCGCCGGGGACAAAGCCGGCGCGCTGAAGATCTACGAGCAGCTCGACAGCGATTTCCCCGGCAATCGCGCCATCACCCTGGCGCACGCCGATGCATTGCTGGCGCTGGCCGACGAGAAAAATGCGCGGCGCGCACTGGAACTGCTGCGACCGCTGGTCGAACGCTACAGCGACGACCCCGATCTGCAGAAGAGCTACGCACGTGCGAACCAGCTGGCCGGCGACAAGGTGCGCGCAGCCGAGGCCTATGCGGAAGCCGCCTATCTCGGCGGACACGCCGAGGACGCGCTGAACCAGCTCAAGGCGCTGTCGAAGCAGGCCGACCTGACCTATTACCAGCGCAGCCGCATCGACGCACGCATCACGCAGCTCACACCGACCGTGCTGGAGCTGCGCAAACGCGGCACGCCGGACGCCCCGGATTCGCTGGCGCCGGCGTTTTCGTGCTGCCGTCCTTCCGCAGGGACGACGCCGCAGCCGCTTTCCAGCCGAAAGATGTAATAATTCCGCAACACTCGCTCGCTTGAAAAGCGCGCGTTCGACCGAATAAAGGGCCGCAAGTGCGACGCCTGTCATTCTGGCGTAACACAACATCGCTGCAATGATGGCGTCATAAAGCGCGCCTATCGCGCCCTCCGGGTGGCCTCGTGCAAAAACATATTCTTATCGTCGAAGACGAAACCGCGATCCGCGACATGGTCGCGTTCGCCCTGCGCAAAGCCGGCATGGAGGCGATGCATGCCGCCGATGCGCGCGCCGCGCAGACGGCGATCAGCGAACGCGTGCCGGATCTGATCCTGCTCGACTGGATGCTGCCCGGCATGAGCGGCATCGACCTCGCACGCCGTCTGCGCAAGGACGACCTCACGCGCGAAGTGCCGATCATCATGCTGACCGCACGCGGCGAGGAAACCGATCGCGTCGGCGGCCTCGATGCCGGTGTCGACGACTACGTGGTGAAACCCTTCTCCACGCGCGAACTGCTCGCGCGCATCCGCGCAGTCATGCGCCGCACGCACGGCGAAGATGCCGAAGGCGTCGTCGAGCTCGGCGGCCTGCGCATCGACAGTGCCGCGCACCGCGTGTTCTCCGGCGAACAGCCGGTGCACATCGGACCAACCGAATATCGCCTGCTGCATTTCTTCATGACGCATGCCGAACGCGTCTATTCGCGCGGCCAGCTGCTCGATCATGTCTGGGGCGGCGGCGTCTATGTCGAAGAGCGCACCGTCGACGTGCACATCCGCCGCTTGCGCAAGACGCTCGAACCGTTCGGCCGCGATGCCCTCGTGCAGACCGTGCGCGGCGCCGGCTACCGCTTTTCGACCAGCGTCTGATGGTGACCAGCGGAACGCTCGCCTGACATGAGCCTGCAGCCGGCATTTCCACGATCCGCGCCTCCATGCGCGCCGCTCTGCCCCGCCTGAGGGCCGCCGCATGCCGTCCCGTCTAGGCCGCGCCTGGCGCTCCACCCTGTGGCGCCTGGCTGCGCTGGCGGCCGTCGCGCTGGCGCTCGGCTGGTGGCTGCATGCGATCCCGCAGAGCCTGCTCGTGGTCATCGCCGGCGGCTTCGCCTTCGGCGTCTTCCGCTTCGCCCGGCTCGGACGTTTCCTGACGCGGCCGCAGTGGCTGCCGCCCGCCGAAGGCAGCGGCATCTGGGACGAAATGCAGAACCTGCTGCGCCGGCGCCAGCGCGCCGCGTTCGAGGACAAGCGCCGTCTCGTCCGCTTGCTGCGCTCGTTCCGCGATGCCGCAGCGGCGCTGCCGGACGCCGTCGTCGCGCTCGATCGCGAACAGCGCATCCAATGGTTCAACACCGCGGCAAGCCACCTGCTCGGCCTCAAGTATCCGCAGGACATCGGCGGCCATCTGACCAATCTCGTGCGCGCGCCGCGCTTCGCCGAATGGCTGCACCGCGAGACCATCGAGCCGCTCAACGACCTGGCGGCGCCGGCGGACGAGAACCTGCGCCTGAATCTGCGCCTGATCCGCTACGCCGGTGACCAGGCGCTGCTGGTCGCGCGCGACGTCAGCCAGCTGATGCGCCTGGAACAGGTGCGACGCGACTTCGTCGCCAACGTGTCGCACGAGCTGCGCACGCCGCTGACCGTCGTGCACGGCTATCTCGACATGATCGAGCCCGAGCAGATCCCCGAGTACGAACCGATCCTGCACGAGCTGCGCATCCAGTCGCGCCGGATGACCCAGATCGTCGAGGACCTGCTGACGCTGTCGCGCCTGGAAGCGCAGGGCGACCTGCCGCAGGAACGCGTGAGCCTGCGTCCGCTGCTCGAAGCGCTGCGGCGCGAAGCGGTCGCGCTGAGCCAGGGCGAGCACATCGTGACTACCGATCTGCGCGGTCGCCACGACCTGCTCGGATCGACCAAGGAGCTGCACAGCGCGTTCTCCAACCTGGTCAGCAACGCGGTCCGCTACACGCCCGCCGGAGGTCGCATCACACTGCGCTGGGAAAGCGATTCGAATGGCGCGCGCCTGTCGGTGACCGACACCGGACCGGGCATTTCACCGCAGCACCTGCCGCGCCTGACCGAACGTTTCTATCGCGTCTCGACCAGCCGCTCGCGCGACACCGGCGGTACCGGCCTCGGTCTTTCGATCGTCAAGCATGTGCTGCAGCTGCATCAGGCACATCTGGAAGTCACCAGCGAACTCGGCGTCGGCAGTACCTTCAGCTGCGTGTTCGGCCGCGAGCGCCTGCTCGAGCCGCTGCTGCTGGCCGAGACGATATGAAACGCGCGCGCATCGCCGGGCTGGCTTGCGTCCTGCTGTTCGGCTGCGCGGCGGCGAACGCTGCGAGCGAACTCGGCG
>DASWPR010000213.1:0-8294 GCA_036398455.1 Dokdonella sp. | reverse complement strand
ATAGCGCTGGTACGCCAGTTCGCCGCTGTCGGCTTCGGCGATGACTTCGATGTCGGCACTCGCCGACAGCAGCATGCGGAAGCCGACGCGCACGACCGCGTGATCGTCGACCAGCATGACCCGGATCGTGTTCGCCATAGGTTCTATTCCAGCGGCAGGCGCGCGCTCACGCGCACGCCGCCGTTTGCAAGATTGTCGATGTCGATGTCGCCGCCGAGCGCGCGTGCGCGCTCGCGCATGCCGCGCACGCCGTAGTGGCCGGGGCGCTGCCAGTCCGGCGCAAGGCCGCGCCCATCATCGCTGATATGGATCCGCAGGATATTGTCCAGGACATCCAGGGCGATTTCGACGCGTTGCGCCTGCGCATGGCGCAAGGCATTGGTGGTCGCTTCCTGCACGATGCGGTAAGCCGCCAGCGCGTAGGTCTCGCCGAGATCTTCCGGCAACGTGCCCAGCGTCAGCGCGAACACGATCTGCGGCTGTTCGCGCCGCCAGGCCGAAACGCGTTCTTCCAGCGCGGCGGCGAGACCGAGCGTATCGAGGCTCGGCGGGCGCAGGCGGGGAATCAGGTCGTGCGTCGCGGCGTACAGCTTCGCCGCGGTATCGGCGATCAGCTGCGCCGCCTCGCGCACCGGTTCGTCGCCGGCACCGGCGCGGCGCGTCAGCGCAAGCGCCATGCTGCGGATCGCGGTGATGCTCTGGCCGGTTTCGTCGTGCAGTTCCTGCGCGATCTGGCGGCGCTCGTCCTCCAGCCGCGTGTGCACCGCCTCGGCAAGCTCGCGGCTCTGTTCCAGGCGCAAGGTCGCTTCGACCGCTTCGCGCCGCGCATCCAGGTTGTCCTCGATCGCCTGCGCCGTGCGATTGAATGCACGTGCGATGGCGCCCGCCTCGGCGCCTTTGAATTCCGGCAGGCGCGTGTGATACGCGCCCGCCTGCATCTCTTCCAGGCCGCGCACGATGGTCTGGAACGGCCGCGTGGTCCGTCGCAGCAGCCAGAACACCAGGCCATTGCCGAGCAGCATGGCGAGCAGTCCCAGCTGCAGCAGGATCACCGTGTCGTCCCAGCCATCGAGGACCGCGCGCGAGGCGTTCGATTCGATATCGAGCACGCTGTCGGCGAAGCGCAGTTCGCTGTGCATCGGCTCCGGCGCCACCATCGCCGCATACCATGCCGGCGCATCGCGGCCCGCCTTGTACGGCGACGTCGGCGACTGGTAGATCGTTTCACCGCTGGCGTCGCGCAGGGTGACTTCGGTCGAACGCACGCGCCCGAGCCGTTCCAGCGACTGCAGCACGATCGGACGGCTGGTCTGTGCGTAGGTCTCGACGAAATAGGCGAGCAGATGCGTGGCGACCGTATTGGCCGCCTCGGTTTCCTCGCGCACGCTGCGCCGCGTGTCGACGATCTGGAATGCGAGCACGACCGCGGTAAACAGCGCGATCAGCGTCGCCACGAGCAGGTTCAGCTGCAGGCGCAGGCTCATCGCGGCAGGGTGTCCGAGGCATCCGGCCAGCCGGAAAAATCGCGCGTCGCGGCGAAGGCGTCGGTCGCTGCGCGCAGCAGGCGGAATGCGTTGGCGTGCCAGGGATCGTGGCCGGCCTGGTCGGCCCAGCCCAGGCGGCTGCCGGCACAGGCGCGCTGCACCCGCCAGGCATTGTGCGGACGGCAGACGCGATCGTTGCTGCCATGCACGAGCGCGACCGGGATGCCCTGCAGCGCAGCGGCTGCGCGCAGGAGTGCACGTTCGCCGAGAAAGCAGCGGCGCGCAAGATAGTGCGACTGCACGCGGTACTTCGCGGTCAGACGCGCCTGTGCCTCCGCACTCAGCGCGGCGGCGGAGACGACAGCCGCATGCGGACTGTCGAGGCGTGTTTCGTACGTCTGCCAGGCCGCGGCCACGCGCAGCATGCGCTCGCGATCGTCGCCGGAGAAACAGCGGTCGAGCCAGCTCACGACGCTGCGTCGCCAGGTGCGCGGGATCTCTGCCAGGAAATCCGCATTCGCCTGCGGCGCGAACGCGGCAACGCCGTGGAAGAACCAGTCGAGATCGGCGCGGCTGGTCAGGAAGGTGCCGCGCAGCAATACACCGCTGACGCGATCGCGATGCTTCGCCGCGTATGCCAGCGCCAGCGAAGCTCCCCAGGAGCCGCCGGATACCAGCCACTTCTCGATGCCGCAGTGTGCACGCAGTGCCTCGATATCCGCGATCAGCGCGTCGACATGGTTGTGCAAGGTCTCGCCGGGCGGCGTGCTGCGTCCGCAGCCGCGCTGATCGAACTGCACGATGCGGTAGCGCTGCGCATCGAAGATCTCGCGCTGGCGCGGCGTGCTGCCGGAACCCGGGCCGCCATGCAGCAGCACGACGGGGATGCCGTCGCGCGCGCCGCTCTGCTCGTACCACACGCGATGGCCGTGACCGACGTCGAGCCAGCCGCTGTCGGCGGCGGGCGCGGGAGAGACAGGAAAGTCCGTTGAATTCGACATCGGATCGATCCTACCGCATCGTCGCCGCGCCGAACCGACGCATCACGCCACGATCGGCCGGGCAGCCGCCTTGACGGCGGCCATCGAGGAGACCGCCGCGGCACGTGCCTGCCTCGACCATTCAGCCCTCGCGCGCGAAACTCCGCGTTCGGCGAATCCACCGGAGAGGCACGATGCTCGCGAAGACGTATCCCTATTACCTGGCAAACAAGGCGCTGCGGCCGAACGTCACGCTGGAAGTACGCGACAAATACACCGGCAGCATCGCCACACGCGTGGCGCTGGCCGATGCCAAGACCATCGATCGCGCGATCGATGCCGCGGCCAAGGCCACCGCCGCGATGCGCGCGCTGCCGCCGTATGCGCGCCAGGCCGTCCTGGAACATTGCGTGATGCGCTTTCGTGAACGCCACGACGAACTCGCCCTCGCGCTGTGCATCGAAGCCGGCAAGCCGATCAAGGATGCCGAAGGCGAAGTCACGCGCCTGATCGACACCTTCAAGGTCGCCGCCGAAGAGGCCGTGCGCATCGACGGCGAAGTCGTCAATCTTGAAATCTCCGAGCGCGCGAAAGGCTACCGCGGCTTCGTGCAGCGCGTGCCGATCGGCGCGTGTGCGTTCATCACGCCGTTCAACTTTCCGCTGAATCTGGTCGCGCACAAGGTGGCGCCGGCGATCGCGGCAGGCTGTACGTTCGTGCTGAAACCGGCCAGCGCGACGCCGATCGGCGCACTGATCATCGGCGAGGTGCTGGCGGAGACCGATCTGCCCAAGGGCGCCTTCTCGGTGCTGCCGTGCAAGTCGGCGGACAGCGAAGCGCTGGTCACCGACGAACGCCTCAAGCTGCTGTCGTTCACCGGCGGACAGATCGGCTGGGAGCTGAAGGCGAAAGCCGGTCGCAAGAAGGTCGTGCTGGAGCTCGGCGGCAACGCCGCGGCGATCGTCGATGCCGACCAGGGGCCACGCCTGGACGCGGTGATCGAACGCCTGATCTTCGGCAGCTACTACCAGTCCGGCCAGAGCTGCATCAAGGTGCAGCGCATCCTCGTGCACGAATCGCTTTACGACGCGGTGCGCAAGCGCTTCGTGGCGGCGACGAAGAAACTCAAGGCCGGCGACCCGAAAAAGCGCGATACGTTCCTCGGTCCGATGATCGACGAAGACAACGCAAAGCGTCTGGAAAGCTGGATCAAGGAAGCCAGGAAAGCCGGCGCCAGGCTGTTGTGCGGCGGCGGCCGCAAAGGCAGCATGCTCGAGGCCAGCGTGCTCGAGCGCGTGCCGCGCGACGCGAAGATCAACGCGCTCGAAGCGTTCGGCCCGGTCACCCTGCTGGCGACGTTCGTCGATTTCGACGACGCGATCGCACAAGTCAACGACTCCGACTACGGTCTGCAGGCCGGCATCTTCAGCAACGATCTCAGCCACGCGATGCAGGCGTGGGACCGCCTCGAAACCGGCGGCGTCATCGTCAACGACGTACCGAGCTTCCGCGTCGACAACATGCCCTACGGCGGCGTGAAACTCTCCGGCCTCGGCCGCGAAGGCGTGCGCTATGCGATCGAGGACATGACCGAACGCAGGCTGATGGTGTTGCGCGAGGTTTGAGAGGGCGCCGCTGCGCGCCCGCTCCAGTCAGTGCGGACGCGGCGTCCGATCGACGGTGCCGCCTTGCGCTGCCGATCCGATCCTTTGCCGCATACTTCGCCGATTTCGAGCACGGCCGCGACGCCGTTCGCGTTGTCGACGGCGCCGTTGAAGATTTCTCTGCGCGAACCGTGATGCCTGCGTCGTGCGATGAACCGATCAGCCGCGCTCGCGGCGCGCGGCGGCTGCGGACAGCGCTGGGGTGCCTGAATTGCGGCGTCCGTTCGAACGATCAGGCCGCGCTCTAACCCTGGGAACCATCACGACCACTGGATCTGCGCCCAATTCTTGCCCCAGGCATCCGCTGAACCGACGCCACTCAAGTCGCAGACACGCGCCGATGACTCGAACGCGCTCGTGATGAGCTGCATCGCTTTGCTGATTTCGGCCTGCACGCCGGGATGATCGGAAAACCCGGCCAGGTAGAACCAGCTGCCTCCGAAGCCGACTTTCCCAAACAGGCCTCTGGCCTGCCCTTCGCCGCCCGTCCGGTATTGCGCGGCGATCCACCAGAGCTCGGCAAGGTCGGCCTTGAAGGCGCGCACCTCGATGTTCTCGGAAAGTATGCACATGCCAACGCGTGTCTTGAACAACAAAGCCGGTCTCCTCGCTTCGCAATCCGACGCCCCAGCTTACGGCACCGAGCCGGCGCGGCGACACATCGCGGCCGCGTTGACGAATCGGCTAGGCGCGGCCGCCGGCCTCGACGACGACGTTCCTCGCCAGCGTCTTGAACCGTTCGCCGTCCTGCTGCACGACGGTGAGGGTGACATGGCCCGTCTTGCTGGTCTTGATGTCCCGCACGGTGCCGGATTTTCCCGCGTGCGTGCCACCGACGACCGAGCAGTGATCGCCGTCTTTCGGTTCGCCTCGTGGTGTGGCCTTCATGATGGCTCCTCCGCCTTCACCGAATGGAACATCGCCAATGCAGCCACGGATCTGCGTATCGATGGGCGTACGGCTTGAGTCCGCAGGGACGCGAACCCGTCACTCACACATACCTTTCCAGCGTCGCCGCCGCGTCTCCCGCCGCGATTTCCTCGTCCCAATCTTCCATCAGCGCGATCAGCAGCAGTTTCTCGAACTCGCTGGCGAAGCGCTGCACGATCGCATCGGGATCGCGCACGCGCTTGCTATCGCCGACGACGCCGAAATGGACGCGGCCGTTGTAGCTGATGATCGAGAGGCCGAGGCCGATCGAGCCGGTCTGCGGCACCCAGAACATCAGCTCGCGCACTTCGACGCCCGCCATGAACAGCGGCTGCTGCGGGCCGGGCACGTTGGTGGCGACCGCACTCGCCTTGCGGCTGAACAGTTCCAGCGCCGGCTGCTGCAGCACGGCCGGTCCCATGCCGAGCGCGGCCAACAGTCCGAAAGCGACGACCGCCTGGCGGCGACCCTTGAGTTCGCGCATGCAGGCGGCCACGCGTTCGAGTCGGCGCAGCGGATTCGGCTCGCCGATCGGCAGGTCGAGGAAGACCAGGCCGAAGTGGTTGCCGAGCTTCCTGGCGTGTTCGAGCGGGCGCAGGTTGACCGGCACCGTCGCGCGGATGGTCAGGCCGTCGACATCGTCGCCGAGGTCGCGCAGGTAGCCGCGGATCGCACCCGCAGCGCAGGCGAGCAATACGTCGTTGACGGTGCAGCCCAACGCCCGGCCGAGCGTCTTCACTTCGTTGAGCGGCAGCGGATCGGCCCAGGCGACGCGCTTGACGACGCCGAGCTTGCCGCGCAGTTGCGTGATCGGATCGTCCGCCAGGGTCAGGGCGATGCCGAGTTCGCGCGTGATCTCGCTGCCTTCGTGCGCGATGGCGGCGGCAACCGCCGGGTCGGCCAGCATCTGCGCGATCTTGGACCAGGTCTTTTCGCCGGCCGCGAGCATCTTCTGCAGGCCGCCCTGCATCGGTTCGAGCAGTCGTTCCAGCACCGTGCCGCGATCGCGCTTCAGCCAGGTCCTGGCCAGTTCAGCGTGCGCCTCCGGCTGCGCGGCGGTATCGGTCAGCGACAGCAGCACCTGCACCAGGGCGAGGCCGTCGGCATAGCAATGATGGATGCGCGCGACGAGCACGCTGCCGCGGCCTTCCGGCGAGACATAGTCCTCGACGAGGTGAAACTGCCAGAGCGGCTTGGAATGATCGAGCGGTGTCGAGGAGAGATCGCTGACGAAGGCTTCCAGCTCCATTTTGTCGGCCGCGCCCGGCAGCGCGGCAACGCGCACGTGCCAGTCGAGATCGAAATCCGCGTCGGTTTCCCAGTAGGCGCCGTTGGCGCCGATCACCGCGCGCTGGCGGAAACGCCGGAACGCGAGGAAACGCTCGGCCAGCAAGGCCTTGATCTGCACGGCATCGAGCGGGCCGGCGAACATCAGCACGCCGGTGATCATCATGCGGTTGGTCGGCCGTTCCATGCGCAGCCAGGCCGTGTCGACCTTGGACATGGCCTCGCGCGTGCCGCGCTCCGCATCGAACATGGTGCCTCCCCTCCCAGCCGGTCATTGCCGGCCGTGTCGTTCGTGTAGGATCGACGGGCATGCGCGAAAACGCAACCGCGCTGATGTGCGAGGCCAGGAGTTCCCGATGCACCACGGCGCCGAAATCCTGCTCGCCCTGTTCGCCATCTTCGTCGCCGCGCAGATCGGCGCCGAGATCGCGCAGCGCGTGAAACTTCCCGGCGTCGTCGGCGAAATCGTCGCCGGCTGCGTGATCGGACCCTCTGCGCTAGGGCTCATCACGGTCGACCAGATCGCCGCAGGCACGCCGCTCGATGTGCTCGCCGAGATCGGCGTGGTGCTGCTGCTGTTCGCGGTCGGGCTGGAAACGCGCCTGGCCGATCTGAAAAAAGTCGGCCGCAGCGCGTTCCTGGTCGGCGTGCTCGGCGTCGTCGTGCCGTTCGCGCTGGGCGCGTTGTGGGCGCATGGCAGCGGTTTCGCCTGGACCAAGTCGATGTTCATCGCCGCCGCCTTCGTCGCGACCTCGGCCGGCATCACCGCGCGCGTGCTGCAGGAACTCGGCGTGCTGGCGCGCATCGAGAGCCGCGTGATCCTCGGCGCCGCGGTCATCGACGACATCCTCGCGATGCTGCTGCTCGGCGTCGTCACCTCGCTGCAGGGCGGCGAGGGCGTCAACGTCGGCGGACTCGTGATGGTGCTCGTGCAGGCCGTCGGTTTCGTCGCGGTGATCGGCTGGGTCGGTACCGAAGTGATGCGCCGGCGCGCCGCGTGGCTCGACCGGCCGATCAATCCGCTGTCGCCGCTGACGATCGCGCTGGCGATCTGCCTCGGTCTCGCCTACCTGTCGACGCAGTTCGGCCTCGCCGCGATCATCGGCGCGTTCCTCGCCGGCATGATCGCGTCGGAAATGCACCAGCGCGAGGAACTCGAACACCAGACGCAGCCGCTGCTGGCCCTGCTGACGCCGTTCTTCTTCGTGATCACCGGCGCGAAGATCGACCTCGGCGTCTTCTCCAGCGGCGCGGCGCTGTGGATGCTGCTGGTGGTCACCGTCATCGCGATCGTCTCGAAGCTCGCCGGCGGCTTCCTCGGCGCGCTCTCGCTCGGCCGGCGCGGCGCGCTGATCGTCGGCGTCGGCATGGTGCCGCGCGGCGAAGTCGGCGTCGTCATCGCCAGCCTCGGCCTCGCGGCCGGCGTATTCTCCAACCAGACCTACGCCGTCATCGTCGCCATGTCGCTGCTGACCTCGATCGTGACCCCGCCGGTGCTGTCGATGCTGCTGAAAAATCCGCCGCAGGCCGCCGATGCCGACCCGCCTCCCGATCCCGCTGCGCACTGATCCGACCATCCACTTCATTCCCTTTCCTGGAGACGCTTGAATGCGCCTGCTGCACTTCGGTCTTGCCTGTTCCATCGCGTGCCTGCTGCCGTCGATTCCCGCGTTCGCGGACGCGCATTCCGCACTTTCCGCGTCGCCCGAGGATGCGCGCTTCACGAAGCTCGCCGACGAATACTTCGACACGCTGTATTTCCCGCTGAATCCGACCAGCGCCACCAGCGCCGGCGTCCACACCTACGACGCCAGACTGGAGGACTACAGCCGCGCCGGCATCGATCGCCAGATCGCCGCGCTGCAGGGTTTCGAGAAGCGCATCGGCGCCGTCGACGCGAAGACGCTCGGCGAGCAGGTTCGCGGCGATCGCGATCTGCTGCTGAACAA
>DASWPR010000212.1:0-3303 GCA_036398455.1 Dokdonella sp. | reverse complement strand
CGATGTACAGCTCGACGAGGTTGGCCACGTCGTGGTTGAGGGCGGCTTCCACAGCATGGATGCCGATCAGCAAATCACTACTCATTGGGACATGTACCTTTCTAGAAATTTTGCCCTGCGGCGGCAGCCGCTCTTTTTTCTTGCCAGGCAGGCGACGCGGCACGCCGGCGCGGCCGTCGCCAGCGCCTTCCGAGGCACGGCACGCTGTTCGTGCAGCGCGCCGTTCGGCCATCGGCCCGCCGCCACCTTCCCGCCGCGGCGAAGACGATCCTCGGGGCCGGATGAGAAGAACCGATCCGATCTCCCCTGCCCGCCCCTGACCGCCTGCAGCAGCGAATGATTGGTCGCGCCCGCCGCGTGTGCCGCCTGTTCTACTTCTGCACCAGCTTGAAGTCGATCTTGCGATCTTCCAGGCTCGCGCGCAGCACCTGCACGCGCACCGGATCGCCGAGCCGGAACTTCAGGCCGCGGCGCTCGCCGGTCAGCAGGCGCCGCGTCGCATCGAAATGGTAGTAGTCGTTCGGCAGCTGCGTGATGTGCACGAGGCCGCTGATCTTCGATTCGGTCAGTTCGACGAACAGGCCGAACGAGGTCACGCCGGCGACGATGCCCTCGAACTCGCTGCCGACGTGCTTTTCCATCCAGGCGCACTTGTAGCGCTCGTCGACGTCGCGTTCGGCCTCGTCGGCGCGGCGCTCGTTGTGCGAGCAGTGCACGCACAGGCTCGCCATCGTGGCCGGACTGTAGCGGTAGTCGGCGGGCTTGCCGCCAGCCAGCGCATGACGGATCGCGCGGTGCACGAGCAGGTCCGGGTAGCGACGGATCGGCGAGGTGAAATGCGTGTACGACTCCAGCCCCAGCCCGAAATGGCCCGGATCGTTCGGCTGATACACCGCAAGGCTCTGCGAGCGCAGCAGCACCGATTCGATCAGGCTGGCGTCCGGGCGCTTGCGTACCTTTTTCAGCAACGCGGAAAAGTCGCCCGGCGTGACCTGGTCGTGCGGCGGCAGGCTCAGCTTGAACTCGCGCAGGAATTCGAGCAGGTCCTCGTACTTCGACGCCGGCGGCGGCGCATGCACGCGGTACGGCGTCGGGATGCGGCGCTTCTGCAGGTATTTGGCGGCCTCCACATTCGCCGCGATCATGCATTCCTCGATCAGCTTGTGCGCATCGTTGCGCTCGTACGCACCGAGCTGCACGACCTCGCCAGACGGCGCCAGGCGGAAGTCGACCTCGCGGCTCTCGAAGTCGATCGCACCGCGCTTCTGGCGCGCCTTCGCCAGCAATTTGTACAGTAGGTGCAGATGTTTCAATTGCGGCATCACGTCGGCGTATTCGCGGCGCGCGTCGGGGTCCTTCTCGCCGAGCGCCTGCCACACGCGCGTGTAGGTCAGACGCGCGTGCGAGCGCATCACCGCCGGATAGAACTTCGAGCGCGTCACTTCGCCGTCGTGGTCGATCTGCATGTCGCACACCATGCACAGGCGTTCGACGCGCGGATTCAGCGAGCAGATGCCGTTCGACAGGGTCTCCGGCAGCATCGGCACGACGAAACCGGGGAAATACACCGAGGTCGCGCGGTTGTAGGCTTCCTCGTCGAGCGCGCTGCCGGGCTGTACGTAGTGCGACACGTCGGCGATGGCGACGAGCAGGCGAAACCCGTTCTCTGCCGGTTCGGCATAGACCGCGTCGTCGAAATCCTTGGCGTCTTCGCCGTCGATCGTGACCAGCGGGGTCGCACGCAGGTCGACGCGCCCCTTGATCTCGGCCAGCTGCACGCTCGGCTCGACCTCGGCCGCATCGCGCAGGGCCGCTGCGGGCCATTCGTGCGGCAGGTCGTGGCTGGCAATCGCCATCTCGACCACCAGCGACGGCGTCAGCCGCTCGCCGAGCACGGCGAGCACCTTACCCATCGGGCCGCGCTGCGCGGTCGGCTGCTCGGTGATCTCGACGACGACGATCTGGCCGGAACGCGCGCCCAGGTCCATGCCGGGCTTGATCAGCACGTCCTGATGCAGGCGGCGGTCGTCCGGGGTGACCAGGACCAGGCCGTTCTCCTGCACGACGCGTCCGACCAGGCGTGGCGAACGGCGCTCCAGCACTTCCACGATCGCGCCCTGGCGGCGCCCGCGGCGGTCGACGCCGACGACGCTGGCGAGCACGCGGTCGCCGTGCAGCACCTTGCGCATCTCCGCCGGCGACAGATACAGATCTTCGCCACCCTCTTCCGGGCGCAGGAAGCCGTAACCCTCGGCGTTGGCGATGACGCCGCCGCGGATCAGATCGAGCTTGCTGGCGACGCCATAGCCGCCGCGGCGGTTCTGGATCAGCTGGCCATCGCGCAGCATCGCTGCCAGGCGCCGCGTCAGCGCCTCGAAGTCCGGCGGCGCGGTCAGCCGCAGCGTGTGCGCGATCGCCTCGACGGTCATCAGTTCGCCATGCTCGACCAGCAGGGCGGCAATCGCCTCGCGGCTCGCGATCGGGCGCTCGTAGCGGCCGGCCTCGCGTTCGGCGTAGGGATCCTTGATCGGCGGCGGTTTCGCGCCCTTCTTGCCCGGCAGCGGCGGCAGCCGTTCCGGCATGAACTTGGGCAGACCGGCGCGTTTGCCGGGTCCGCGCGCATTGCGCTCGGCGCCTGCGCGCGAGCTGGTTGTCTTTCTTCTTTTCAACGGTATTCCTTCTAAGTGGCCGGCAGGGTCGCCGAGCGGGCGGGCGTTTGCAAGCACGACTCGTTGACAGCTCCGGTGAGGGCCAGTATCTTTCGCGCCCCCGGTTGGCCCTGCCAACGGGTGTGCCCAGGTGGCGGAATTGGTAGACGCACTAGCTTCAGGTGCTAGCGGGGCGACCCGTGGAGGTTCGAGTCCTCTCCTGGGCACCATTACAACGAGTACCAGCGCGGCCTTCAAGGTTTCGGTGGGAAGGAATTGGGAAGGCAGCTTCGGCTGCCTTCTTCATTTGCGTGATTCGTTCAGCGATGCGGCGGCAATCTCAAGTCCATTAAGCCCCACGACCCCGCCACGATCGCAGCCCTCGACGCCCTAGAAGCCAAGCTTCCGGGGCTGTCGGCCCAGTATCCCGACAACGACGAACTTCGGATGGCGTTCGCCAGCGAGGCTGACGTGATCGAGGATAAAGCACCGCCCGCCGACTACGAGTTCGTGCGCGGCCGCATTGACTGCATGCTCAAGAATCTCGGGCTCATTCCTGGCGAGGACGAAGGCGCGCCGTGCGAGTGATAGAACTCAGGGGCGCTTGTACGCCTTGAGCAGCTCCAGCAGGTCATCTGCGCGTGTCGCAAGAAAA
>DASWPR010000211.1:0-6383 GCA_036398455.1 Dokdonella sp. | reverse complement strand
GCGCGTTCCAGATCGCCCATCCGCAAGCCCGCATCCAGGTGCAGGCGGTCGGTTCGGCGAGTGCGCCGGCAGCGCTCAGCGGCGGCAGCGCCGACCTCGGTTCGATGAGCCGGCCGATGAACGCGGACGAAGCCGCCGCATTCGAAGCCCGCTACGGCTACCCGCCCGCGCGCATCGTGATCGCCCACGACGCCATCGCGGTGTTCGTGCATCCGGACAACCCGCTGCAGCGGATCACTCTCGCGCAACTCGATGCGATCTACTCGGCCGGCCGTCGCTGCGGACTGCCGTCGCCGATTCGCCACTGGAGCGACCTGGGCGTCGGCATGCCGGCGGACGCGAACGCCCTGCTCGCGAGCGGTCGCAACAGCGCATCCGGCACGTACGAACTGTTCCGCACGTCGGTGCTGTGCGGTGGCGACTATCGCGCGGACGTCGTCGCCTGGCCCGGCAACGGCGCGGTCGTCGCCACCGTCGCCACGAACCGCGAGGCGATCGGCTACGCCGGCGCGGGCTACTTGAACGGCCTGGTCAAGCCGCTCGCGCTTGCGCGCGATGCCGATGACCGCGGTACCCTGCCCGATAGCGCGAGTGTCACGGACGGGCGCTACCCTCTTGCGCGCGCGTCGTACATCTATTTCAACCGGGCGCCCGGTCACGCGCTGGCTGCATTGCCGGCCGCGTTCCTCGCCTACGCACTGTCGGACGAAGGGCAGGCACTGGCACGGCAGGAAGGATTTCTGGCGCTCGATCCGAATGAGCGCGCCGCGCAGCGCGCGCAGCTGACCGACTGAGCGATCGACCGAATGAACATCAACGAGCGGACCGCCGTATGAATCGCGAAGTACCCCAGAATCTGAAGGATCCGGCTCTCTATCTGAATCGCGAGCTGGCCCAGCTCGAGTTCAATTTCCGCGTGCTCGCGCAGGCCGAAGATCCGGGCATGCCGCTGCTGGAACGGCTGCGCTACCTGTGCATCTCGTGCACGAATCTCGATGAGTTCTTCGAAGTGCGCGTGGCGGTGATGCGCGAGCACTACAGCCTCGGCGAAATGCGCCCAGGGCCGGACCAGATGCCGCCGGCCGAAGTGCTGGCGCGCATCCGCGAACGCGCGCTGACGCTGGTCAAGGCGCAGTACGATTTCTGGAACGCCACGCTGCTGCCGGAACTCGAACGCGAAGGCGTGCGGTTCTCCAAGCGCGATACCTGGACGGTCAAGCAGAAGCGCTGGCTGCAGGGCTATTTCCGCAACGAGATCCTGCCGGTGCTGTCGCCGCTCGGCCTGGACCCGGCGCATCCATTCCCGCGCATTCTCAACAAGAGCCTGAATCTCGCGGTCGTCCTGAAGGGGCGCGACGCGTTCGGCCGCGAAGGCCATATGGCACTCGTGCGCGCGCCGCGCTCGCTGCCGCGCATCATCCGGCTGCCGGCCGAAGTGGCCGAGTCCGCCTACGACTTCGTGTTCCTCTCCAGCGTGCTGCACGAGTTCATGGACGAGCTGTTCCCCGGCATGCAGGTGAAGGGGTCGTATCAGTTCCGCGTGACGCGCAACAGCGAACTCGTCGTCGACGAAGACGAAGTCGAGAACATCGCCCTGGCCCTGCGCGACGAGCTCAAGGGCCGCGGCTTCGCCAAGCCGGTGCGTCTGGAGGTCGCCGACAACTGTCCGAAGGCGATCTCGGACATGCTGATGCACAACTTCGAGCTGACCGAGCCGGAGGTGTACCGCTGCGACGGACCGGTCAACGTCAGCCGCATCAATTCCATCTACGACCAGGTCGACCGGCCGGATCTCAAGTTCCCGCCGTTCGTGCAGCGCGTGCTGCCGGCGGTGGTCGAGGAGCAGAGCCTGTTCGACGCGATCCGCCAGCGCGACATCCTGATGCACCACCCGTTCGAATCGTTCAACGCGGTGATCGAGCTCGTGCGCGAAGCCAGCCTCGATCCGGACGTGATGGCGATCAAGCAGACGCTGTATCGCGTCGGCAACGCCTCGCCGCTGGTCGATCACCTGATCGAGGCGGCGCGCCAGGGCAAGGACGTCACCGTCGTCGTCGAGCTGCGCGCGCGCTTCGACGAGGAAGCGAACCTGCGCCTGGCCAACCGCCTGCAGGAAGCCGGCGTGCAGGTCGTCTACGGCGTGGTCGGTTTCAAGACGCACGCGAAAATGCTGCTGATCGTGCGCCGCGAGAAAGGCCTGCTGCATCGCTACGTGCATCTGTCGACCGGCAACTATCACCAGGTCACCTCGCGCATCTACACCGACTTCGGACTGATGACCGCGAATCCCGAGATCGGCGAGGACGCACACCTGCTGTTCCTGCAGTTGTCCGGTCTCGGACCGATCATCCAGACCAAGCGCCTGCTGCACTCGCCGTTCACCCTGCACAAGGGGCTGATGGAAAAGATCGAGCGCGAGACCGTGCACGCGCAGGCCGGCAGGCCGGCGCGCATCATCGCCAAGATGAATGCGCTCAACGAGGAAAATGTCGTCGAGCAGCTCTATCGCGCCTCGCAAGCCGGCGTGCAGATCGACCTGATCATCCGCGGTGCGTGCAGCCTGCGCCCGGGCATCGTCGGCGTGTCGGAGAACATCCGCGTGCGCTCGATCGTCGGCCGCTTCCTCGAGCATAGCCGCGTGTACTGGTTCCAGAACGACACCGCGCCGGAAATCTACTGCTCCAGCGCGGACTGGATGGAGCGCAATCTGCTGCGCCGGATCGAGACCTGCTTCCCGATTCTCGATGCAACGCTCGCCCGGCGCGTCTACGACGAGTCGCTGGCCAATTACCTGGCCGACAATACGCAGGCGTGGATGCTCGAACAGGACGGCAGTTATACGCGGCTGACGCCCGGCGCCGAGCCGGCGCATTCGGCGCAGCAGACGCTGCTCGCGCTGTTCACGCAGTAGCGCGAGCGCTGCAGATGGCGAAGTCGGTAGCGCTGGCAGGGCGGCGGGGACGTGCGACAATCGCCGCGGCTTCCATGCGGGCAGAACACGTGACGGACGCGAGCGCCCCCAATATCCGCGACGGCGAACTGCTGGCCGCCGTCGATCTCGGCTCGAACAGCTTTCATCTGGTCGTCGCCCGCTACGAACACGGCGGCCTGCGCCTGATCGATCGCCTGCGCGACAGCGTGCGCCTGGCGATGGGCCTGCGCCCCGATGGCAGCCTGGAGCCGGAGCGGCGCGAACGCGCGCTCGAATGCCTCGCACGCTTCGGCCAGCGCCTGCGCGCGCTGCCGCCCGAACGCGTGCGCGCGGTGGCGACCAACACCGTGCGCCAGCTGGCCAGTCCGCAGGCATTTCTGCTGCCGGCCGAAACCGCGCTCGGTCATCCGATCGAGATCGTTGCCGGCCGCGAGGAAGCGCGCCTGATCTATCTCGGCGTCGCGCACGACCTGGCCAAGTCGAACCAGCGCCGCCTCGTCGTCGACATCGGCGGCGGCAGTACCGAATTCATCATCGGCCAGGGCTTCGAGGCGCTGGAGAAGGAAAGCCTGCAGATGGGCTGCGTCGCCAGCACGCTGCGGTTCTTCGGCGACGGCAAGTTCACGCTCAAGCGCTGGCGCCAGGCGCAGACCGAGATCGCCGTCGAACTGCAGCAGTTTGCCGCCGACTACAAGGCGCGCGGCTGGGGCGAGGCGATCGGCTCTTCCGGCACGGCCAAGGCGATCGGCAACATCGTGCAGGCGAACGGCTGGAGCGACCAGGGCATCACCGCGTCTTCGATCGTGCGCCTGCGCGACGCGATTCTCGAAGCCGGCAGCGTCGACAATCTGCGCCTCGCCGGGCTCGCCGAAGACCGTGCGCAGGTCATCGCCGGCGGCGTGGCGATTCTCGAAGCGATCTTCGCGACTTTTTCCCTCGAAAGCATGGGCGTGTGCGAGACCGCGATGCGCGAAGGCATCCTCTACGACATGGTCGGCCGCTCGATGCATCGCGACCCGCGCGCCGGCAGCATCGCCGCGCTCGCCGCACGCTATGCGGTGGAGCGTGCACAGGCCGCGCGCGTGCACCATACCGCGCTGGAACTGTTCGACCAGGTCGCCGACGCCTGGCAGCTCGGCGCGCTCGACCGCGACCTGCTCGGCTGGGCCGCCGACATCCACGAAATCGGCCTGGCGATCGCGCACAGCCTGCATCACATCCACGGCGCCTACATCGTCGCCAACTCGGATCTCGCCGGTTTCAGCCGGCAAGGCCAGCAGGAGCTCGCGGCGATCATCCGCTCGCACCGGCGCAAGCCCGACCGCGAAGTGATCGACGCGCTGCCCGAGCGCCTGCGCCGGCCGACACGCCGCCTGACCGCCCTGCTCCGCCTCGCTGCACTGCTGCAGCGCGCACGCACGACCGACGCGCTGCCTCCACTGGAACTGCTCGCCGACGACAAGTCGCTGCGCCTGGAACTGCCCGGCGACTGGCTCGACCAGCATCCGCTGACGCGGGCCGATCTCGAGCAGGAACGCGACTACTTCAAGATCCTCGATCTGAAGCTGCAGGTGCGCGCGCTCGACCAGCTGGCGGCGTAATCCGCAGCCCTGGCGGCACCGCCGGCAGACGCCGGCCAAGGCATGACGCGGTCCGCGCCAGCGCCTATCATTCGCAGTCCGATATCATCCCTCACGGAGAATTCCATGCTGAAACGCCTTCTGTTCGCGCTGGTCCTGCTCGCCCCCGCCTTCGCCTTCGCGCAGGCCACACCGCCGGCAAAGCCGGCCGCGGCGCCCAAGGCCGCCGCCAAGCCTGCAGCGAAGGCACCGGCCAAGCCGGTCGAGAAGGCCGCCGATGCTTCGGCCACGTCGAACAAGGTGCTGCTGAAGACCAACCTCGGCGACATCACGCTCGAGCTGTATCCGGACAAGGCGCCGAAGTCGGTCGAGAATTTCCTCGGCTACGTGAAGTCCGGCTTCTACGACGGCACGGTGTTCCATCGCGTCATCGAGGGCTTCATGATCCAGGGCGGCGGTTTCACCAAGGACCTGCACCAGAAATCGACCAAGGCCGCGATTGCGATCGAGTCGAAGAACGGCCTCAGCAACATGCGCGGCACGCTCGCGATGGCGCGTACGGCGGATCCGAACTCCGCGACCGCGCAGTTCTTCATCAACACGGTCGACAATCCGCGCCTCGACTACGTCAGCGACGCCAACCCCGGCTATGCCGTGTTCGGCAAGGTCGTCGGCGGCCTTGACGTGGTCGACAAGATCCGGACCGTGCAGACCGGCGCCCAGGGCCCGTTCCGCAGCGATGTGCCGGTGACTCCGGTAGTGATCGAGAAGGTCACGCTGGTGCCTTGAAGCCCACGCCGGTCAGTCTCCTGGCCGGCCTGGAGAGGCCGCAGTTTTGGCGATGTCATACACGCGAAGTGCTTTACGACACCTCCGTTGGTGGCGCGGGTATCCGTCGGCCGTCGCGGCTCGCGCCATCCTTGATTTCACCGATCCGAATCGCAGCCTGAAGAAGCCGCCGTGACGACGCTCTTCATTTCCGATCTGCACCTCGACGCCAGCCGCCCGCACATCACGCGGCTGTTCGTCGAGTTCGTGCACCGCGAGGCGACGCGGGCAAAAGCGCTGTATATTCTCGGCGACCTGTTCGAAGCCTGGATCGGCGACGACGTCGAAGACGAAACCGCCGACCAGGTCGCCGCAGCGCTCGCCGCGCTGCATGCGCACGGCGTGCCTTGTTTCTTCATCCACGGCAACCGCGATTTCCTGCTCGGCGACGCCTATGCGCGCCGTGCACGAATGACCCTGCTGCCCGATCCGAGCGTCATCCAGATCGAAGGCGAACAGGTGTTACTGATGCACGGCGATACGCTGTGCACGGACGATGCGCCCTATCAGGCGTTTCGTGCGCAGGCGCATGCGCCGGCGTGGCAGCAAGCGTTTCTTGCACGACCGATCGAGGAACGCAGGGTTCTGGCCATGCAGGCCCGCGCGGAGAGCCGGCGGTATACGAACTCGGTGGAAGAATCCATCACCGACGTGAATGCACCAGCCGTGGTCAAGGCCTTGCACAGCCACGAGTCGTGGAACTTGATCCATGGCCACACCCACCGCCCAGCCGTGCATCACTTGAATCTGGACGACACACGCGCACAACGCACCGTTCTGGGGGATTGGTACGAACAGGGAAGCGTTCTGCGCAAGAGCGGCCGCTCGCAGGTTTTGTCCAACCTCGCCGGCGACTGACGCTCGGGTCCGTGCTCGCCGCGCTTGCGCTTCGATGGAACGAGTGTAATGACCCAGTGAATTCCTGCTCAGGTGTTACCTTGGGAAAGGAGACACCTGTGAGTGCAGTGATGGAAGAAGAGATCAAGCGTTGGACGGCGCGGCGCAAGTCCGCGTTGGTGCTGGAAATCATCCAGGGCAAGACG
>DASWPR010000210.1:0-4986 GCA_036398455.1 Dokdonella sp. | reverse complement strand
GCCGTGCGCCTGGACGATGCCTCCAAGGTGTCGGTGGCGGCGATCGGCGAAATTCCGCTGCGCTCCGGCAACGGATCGCTGGTCGCGCTGCGGCAGGTGGCGAAGGTCAGCCTCGGCGAGGGCTATTCGTTCGTCCGGCGCGAACAGCTGCAGCGCTACGCCGTCGTGCAGATGGATGTCCGCGGTCGCGATGTCGATGGTTTCGTGAAGGAGGCGGATGCGGCGATCCGCCAGCAGGTGAAACTGCCGCCGGGGTACTGGATGGAATGGGGCGGCGCGTTCGAGAACCAGCAGCGCGCGATGGCGAAGCTCGCGCTGATCGTGCCGGCAACCATCTTCTTCATCTTCGTGCTGCTCTACACCGCATTCAACTCGGTGCGGCACGCGGTGTTGATCCTGGCCAATGTGCCGTTTGCGACCATCGGCGGCATTCTTGCGCTCGCGATCACCCGTCAGTACCTCTCGGTACCGTCCGCCATCGGCTTCATCGCCGTGTTCGGCGTGGCGATGTTGAACGGCATCGTGCTGGTGAGCTTCCTCAACGAGCTGCGCGAATCGGGCCTGACGATTCGCGCAGCGGTGATCCGCGGCACCACGCTGCGCCTGCGCCAGGTGCTGATGACGGCGAGCGTGGCGATTCTCGGACTGGTGCCGATGCTGCTGTCCAGCGGTGTCGGCGCCGAAACGCAGCGGCCGCTGGCAGCGGTGGTCGTGGGCGGCCTGATCACCTCGACCCTGCTCACGCTGTTGCTGCTGCCGGTGCTGTACGAATGGATGGAAACCCGTGCCGCGCGGCGGCCTTGATCGGCCGCCGGAGGATCAAGCGAGCCGCGTGCCGTCCGGCACCGGCCGCTCGATCGTGGTGAGGACGATGCCGGCATCGGTCGTGAATCCGGTCAGCAGGAACTGCGAGCGGAACGGGCCGATCTGCTTCTCCGGGAAATTGATCACGCCGACGATCTGCCGGCCGACCAGTTCCTGCGGCGTATACAGCGCGGCGATCTGCGCGCTGGTTTTCTTCTCGCCGTACGGACCGAAGTCGACCCAGACCTTGTAGGCCGGCTTGCGCGCTTCCGGAAACAGTTCGACCCACTTGATCGTGCCGGCGACGGTGACGACTTTCTCGAAATCGGACCAGCTGATCGTCGAGGTTTCTTCGCTCATCGCCGGCTCTTCTCGGTGGAGACTGCGGGCGCGTTGCGGCCGAGTCCGACCTGCACCCAGCCGAGATTGATGCCGATCTGGGTCGCCTCGGGATTGGCCCAGGCGTACGCAATGCCCTGCCCGCTCGCATCGTCGATGACGGAAAGCTTCAGCACCGGCGCGTTGCCGTCGCGATAGGTGACGCGCTCGAGCGTGAGCGAATAACCCGACGCCTTGCCGTCGCGCCAGGTCAGCGGCGCGCGGCCGCCTTCGTTGCCGAGCTGCATGGCGCGGTTCATATGCCAGTCGTTGTTGGCCGGCGCATTCGCACCGGCGCCGTTGATGGCGGCCCAGCCGCTGAAGATCTGCACCTGGCGCAGCTGCGCGCGCGCGTCGGCGCCGCGCGCCTGATCCGCATACAGGCGTGCGTGCAGCCATTCGCCCTCGCGTTCGAGCGCGATCGGCAGCAAGGCGGTCTGCGCACCGAGGCCCGGCGCGAGCGTCGTGCAGGCGGCGACATCCGCGGCGACATGCGCGCCGAGCGACGTCAGCGTTCCATGCAAGGCGCAGGCATCGAGCGGCACCCACAGCCGGGCATCGAACGCGGCAGCGTTCGCCGCGATCGACGCGTCCATGGCACGGTGCGGCAGCAGCGATGCGGTCTCGCCTGCACCGATACGCTGCATGGCCCAGACCGCATCGAGCGGTACGGCCGCGTCGAGATGGATGCGCCAGATCGACCAGTCCGCCTGAGCGGTCGGCTCGATCGTGACGACGACATGCGGCGGCGCCGCGCTGCCGGCGCTTTCGCGTGCCAGCCAGACCTGTTCGTGATTGTCGAAGACGCCCTCGAACAACGCGCCGGCGACCGGCAGCGGTACTCGCACGGGCGTGTTCGCAACCCGCGGCGAAGAGGTGTGCTGCAAACTCTGACACGCTGACAAGGTCAGCAGCGACAGGACGATCGCCAGTTTTCTGCTCATCCTCGAAGCATAGCAGCCGCGATGGGCGCAGCGATTCGGCGACGGACGGCACGAAGTGCGCGCCGTGCCTTCGCTATAGTGACCGCGTGTGGGGGAGTCCATGAATCACGAAATCCTGCGCGCCGATGTTCGCCTGCGACGTGTCAGTTTCGCAGTATTGGCGCTGGCGACCGTCGTCGCCTTCATCCTGATATTCGCGTTCCAGCGTTGGCTGGTGCACACCACCGAGACGATGCCGACCGCGCAGTTGATCGCGCAGCTGCGTCTGTGGATCGGCGGTGCGCTCGTCGCCTGCGGCGTCTGCGTGCTGCTGCTCGCCGGTTATGCCGCACGCCTTGCGCGGCGCATCTTCGAACAGGGCCGCTGGCCGCTGGAAGACGCGCGCGTATTGCAGGACACGCCGATCCGCCGTCACGCCGAAGCGGCGAAGATCGCCCGAACGATGAACATCGCCGCCGTGCTGCTGATGCTGCTGGCTGCCGGCCTCGCCGCGATCAGCTGGCGCCTGTTCGGCAGCGGCGTCTGATCGCGCGCTACAAACGCGCCAGCGCTGCCTCGATATCCGCGATCAGCACGCCGGGCTCTTCGAGTCCGACCGAAAGACGCACCAGGCTGAGCGGCAGACCGCTGCCGGAGCGCATTGGCGCATCGGCCGGAAATACCGCGCAGACCGGAAACGCCAGCGACTCGTAGCCGCCCCACGACACCGTCATCAGGAAGCGCGTCAATCCATCGCAGAAGCGCTCGACCGCTGCAACGTCGTCCGCATCGAGCTCGATCGTCAGCAGTCCGCTCGCCCCGCGCAGCTGGCGTTCGCCGAGGTTCAACTGCGGATTGCCCGTTGCATGCGGCGAATACACGCGCCGCACGCGCGGATGCCCTTCCAGGAAAGCCAGCAAGATGGCCGTGGTCGCGGCAATTTTCTGCAGGCGGATCGGCAAGGTGCGCAGGCCGCGGATCATCAGCCAGGCGTCGTTCGGCGCGAGCATCGCGCCGAGCGTCATGTAAGGCCCGCGGAACACGCGCCGGATCAGCTCGGCGCTGCCGCACAGCGCGCCCGCGACGACGTCGCTGTGACCATTCAGATACTTCGTCGCCGAGTGCGCAACGAGGTCGATGCCGAGCGCGATCGGCGACTGGTTGAGCGGCGTGGCATAGCTGTTGTCGCACAGCGTGCGGATGCCGCGCGCACGCGCGATGGCTGCGACGGCGGCAAGATCCTGCTGCTCGAACGTCATCGAGTTCGGACTCTCCAGCACGATCAGACGCGTCGCCTCGCACAGCGCCGACTCGAAGTTCGCGGCATCGGTGCCGTCGACGAAACTCGTCGTCACGCCGAAGCCTCCGAGCAGGTCGCGCAGCAGGGTACGCGTCCAGCTGTACGGGCGCGCGACGCAGACGACGTGGTCGCCCCCGGCGACGCATGCGATCACACCCGCGGCCATCGCTGCAGCGCCGCTGCCGAACATCAGGCAGTCCTCGGCGCCTTCGAGCGCGGCCACCTTCTTGCGCAGGATCTCGACGGTCGGATTGTTGCCGCGCGTGTAGACGTGCCGCCCGAGTTCATCGCGGAACCCCTCGCGCATCGCGGCGACGGTCGCAAACGCAAAGATCGACGATTGCACGATCGGCGGCGCGACCGCGCCGTAGTAACGCTCGCGCTCCTCGCCGAGATGATTGAGGATCCAACTGAGGTCGCGATGATCGGCGCCGTGCATGATCAACCTGCGCCTGCGCCAAGCCGGTAGATCGGCAGGTACAGGGCGATCAGCGCCGAGATCGCCAGCAGCGCGGCGATCGTCGTGCCGGCTGCCAGCGCCGCGATGCCGCGGCTCGCCGGCTTCGGCCAGCCGGCCCACACGGCGGCGACCAGGATGGGCAATACGAAGCCATAGCGGTAGGAGGCGAGCAGCCAGCGCGTCGCCAGCGGCAGCTCGGCGCCGAAACTCGCGTAGACGCCGGCAAACTGCGGAACCACGAACCACGCAATGCCCCACACCAGGAGCAGCGCAATCGCGCCGCCCGCCATGCACAGGCCATCGGCCGATGTCATCTGGCGCGGCATGTCGGCCGGCAGCCTACAGCTTGGAAATCAGTTCGCGCGTCGCCGCGCCGATCTGCGGGTCTTCCAATGCCATGCGCAGCGTCGCCTGCACCAGGCCCAGCTTGTTGCCGCAATCGAAGCGCGTACCGACGAAGCGATAGGCCAGCACCGGCTGCTCGGCCAGCAGAGACTCGATCGCATCGGTCAGCTGGATTTCGCCGCCCGCTCCGGGCGTGGTCTTTTCCAGCAGCTCGAAGATGCGCCCCGGCAGCACATAGCGCCCGACGATCGCCAGGTTCGACGGCGCCACGTCCGGCTTGGGCTTCTCCACGACGAGCTTGATTCTCGCGGCACGCTCCGACACCGGCGTCGCGTCGACGATGCCGTACTTGTCGGTCTGTTCCTGCGGCACCTCCTCGACGGCGAGCACGCCGGCCGCTTCGCTCGCGGCGAGCTCGGCCATCTGGCGCAGCGCGCCGGGGCCTTCGTTCCAGATCAGGTCGTCCGGCAGGATCACGCCGAACGGCTCGTCGCCGACGACCGGCCTGGCGCAGAGCACCGCGTGGCCGAGGCCGAGCGCCTCCGGCTGCGTGACGAAGACGCAGCGCACGTGCGGCGGCAGCGTGCCCTGCACCATCGCGAGCAGGTCCTTCTTGCCGGATTGGGCGAGCTTGCTCTCGAGCTCGTAGGCCTTGTCGAAATAGTCGGCGATCGCATGCTTGTAGCGGTTCGTCACGAAGATCAGCGTGTCGGCACCGGCATCGACGGCTTCATCGACCGCGTACTGGATCAGCGGGCGGTCCAGCACCGGCAGCA
>DASWPR010000209.1:0-7614 GCA_036398455.1 Dokdonella sp. | reverse complement strand
GCGTCCGCCTCACACCTTGCTCTGCTCCGCCGCCTGCGGCAGCGGCGAGGCTTCGCTCTTCGGCGCATCGAGCTGCCCGGGCGGAACCTGCGTCACGGTGGTCTTCTGGTAGCGCGCAAGCACCATGTCGGCACTGATCTGGCCCGGCACGACACCGGCGGCGGCGAGGCGCTGTTCGAGATCGCCGTCGCCATCGGTCAGCGCGAGCGCATCGGCGGCATCGATCTGCGCGGCCTGCTCGGCCTGGCGCGTCTTCACGCGATCGAGCGAATCGAGCGCGGTGCGCAGCTTCGCGTTCTGTCCGCTGTGGCGCGACGAGATCGCCGACTGCGCACGCAGCACGCTCTCGTTCGCCTTCACCTGATCGACCTGCTGCTGCAGGCTTTCGATGCGGCGGTCGGCGGTCTTGATCGAGGTATGCAGCTTCTGCACGGCGGCGACGACGCTGCCTTGCGATTTTTCTTCGGCGGCAATCTCGCCTTCGAGCTGGGCGACCTTGCCGGCGACATCGTGCGCCAGCGTCTGGTCGCCCTGCGTCAGCAGACGGCCGATATGGCTTTCGTACTCGGTCTTCTTCGCGCGCTTGGCGTCGAGCTTGTCGGCGGCGAGTTTCTGCTGCGCCATCATCCTGGTCAGGTCTTCCTTCGCGCGCAGGCTGTCGGCCTGCGCGTCGCGGATTTCCTGATCGAGGATGCGCGTCGCATTCTTGTCCACGATCGCCTGCCCGGCCTCGGTCGCGGTGCCGCGGAACAGGGTGAGAATCTTTTCGAGGATGCTCATGAGATGGGCCTCAATGCTCTTAGTTTGAAAGTGCGGCCATGGATGGCCGCTTTTTGACGCTCGCGATCAGGACGATCGCATGAAGCTAACCAGGTGCGGCCATGCGTGGCCGCTTTTTGACACTCGCGATCACGCATGATCGCCGAAGTAGATCCGCAGAGCCTCGGCGGCGTGCAAGGTATTTTGCGCCAGCACGTCGATCTCCTCGACGATGTTCGCCAGCGGTGAGCGCGTCGACAGTTCGCCGAAGACGACGTAGACGTCCTCGCCGTTGAAATTCTGCAGGCCGATGTTCGACAGCGGATTGAGCGGATTGAGGCGCAGGCAGGCGTCGTTGAACGCCGCGCGATCGTTCACCTGCGAACCGAGGCAGAGCGGCGTCGAGGCGAACAGCTGCTCGCCCGATGCCATCAGATGGATGACCAGGTCGCCGTGCTCGGGCAACGCGATCGCGATGGTCGGGTCCGAGCCGCGTTCGAGGGTCAGCACGAACGGCAGCTTCTCGCGCTCGACGTGTTCGGCGAGCGCTTCGTGCAGGGCAAGGGTGGTCCAGGGCTGGGTCATGGCGGAATACGCCTCCAAGGCGCGGTAGCGGTCGGGAAGCACGGGCTCGCGCAGGGCGAGTTCGAGGGTCGCGAGGATCTCGCGGTGGTGTGGCCGGATGAAGACTTGCCGTGCCACCAGGCCCTTCTCGCGCATGCGCTCGCGGAACGCACGCTGGCTGCGCGCGGTGGCGGTGGGAGGCTTGGCGGGGGAGCGGTTCATACGTGTTACTAGTAACATTACTGGTAACGATTCGAGCG
The DNA here is from genome assembly GCA_036398455.1 of Dokdonella sp. Taxonomy (GTDB): domain Bacteria; phylum Pseudomonadota; class Gammaproteobacteria; order Xanthomonadales; family Rhodanobacteraceae; genus Dokdonella_A. The sequence goes on along the minus strand of DASWPR010000209.1, from coordinate 6,031 downwards.
GTCAAGTGTCGCCGCAGGGCATTGGAAGGTGCCGGCTCGCGGGCGCGATCGCGTGGCGTCCGTCTGCCCGAGCAGGGCTGCCGCGGGCACTGCTCACTGGGGGATTCCTTGAAAATGCGGATGCCGAAAGGACGTGCGCGGCCTGCAACTGCGCGCCGGTCTGACGGATTTCGCCGGATCCCGGTGCTGGCGGGCACGGCCATCGATGCGAATTCGAAATACGACATCGCCGTCTCGTGGAACTACGAGATGCCCGAGTCGATGGGGCGATACGCGGAGCGGGAAGGTGCTTTTCCAAAGAGTCCGTGATGTTGTCGGCAGCGAACGGGTACGAATCGTTCGCCGCAAATCACGGATTGCTCTGCGGCGCGGGCTCCATCGTCGTCACCGCTTCGAAGAACACTTCGAGCACGCGATTGGCGACGCCATCGTCGACCTCCTGCGGATCGACCATGTGCGCAAACTTGATCGACTCGGCCAGCGCCATCAGTCCGATCGCCATCTCGCGCGGCGGCAGCACGCACAGCTTGCCCGTCAGGTCGCGATAGCGTTCGATGAAATTGGTGATGTGCTGGCGGTTCTCGTCGATCAGCTGGTTCAGGCGCGTGCGGAAGTTGGCGTGCCGTACGGCGTGCAGGCGCGCTTCCATCCATAGCAGGCAGTGATCGTTGTTGCGGAAGATCTGCCCGTACAGGCCGCGCAGTCGTTCGCCCAGCTCGTCGATATTGGTGGCATCGACGAACAACGCATAGAAGGTCTGCATCATCTCTGCATGGTCGTGCCGCAGCAGTTCGATGAACAGGTCGTCCTTGCCCTTGAAGTTCGAGTAGAACGCGCCGCGCGTGTAGCCGGCCTCCGTCGCCACGTGCTCGACACTGGTCGCGCCGAAGCCGCGCTTGGCAATGACCTTCGCCGCCGCAGCCAGCAGCGCTTGTCGCGTCTGTGCGCGACTTTCCTCTCGATTCAATCGTTTACGTGCCATCGGTGCAGCATAACATGTGGCTTTCTGCAGATCGATACAATAGCGAATTGAAATTCAGCTATGTATCCTAATATGATCTTGTATCGATGCTGCGGCGCCAGGCAGCAGTGTCGCCCTCTGGAGTGATTCGCATGAAAAGCAAGCTATCCGGCCGCGGCCGCCCGTTCTTCGCCCTCGCTGCCGCGCTGTTGGCGCTCGCCCTGGCCGGCTGCGGCCGCTCGGCGACTCAGGCGGCCGAAGCGCCGCAGGCGCGGCCGGTGATCGCCCAGGTGGTCGCGCGCGGCGACAGCGCGGTCGCCGAGCACTACAGCGGCGAAGTGCACGCGCGCTACGAAGCGCCCGCCTCGTTCCGCATCGACGGCAAGATCACGCGCCGCTACGTCGGTATCGGCGAGCGCGTGAAGGCCGGCCAGTTGCTGGCGACGCTCGATCCGAGCGACGCGGCGATGAATGCACTCGGCGCGCGCGCCACGGTGACCGCCGCCGACAGCCAGCGCCAGCTCGCCCAGCTGCAGCGCGATCGCAACGCGAACCTGCGCCAGCGCGGCCTGGTCAGCCAGGCGCAGCTCGACCAGGCCGACGACACGCTGAAGGGCGCGCAGGCCACGCTGCAGTCCGCGCGCCAGCAACTGGGCGTGCGCGAGAACCAGGTCAAGTACGCCTCGCTGTTCGCCGAGCACGACGGCATCGTCACCACGCAGGACGCCGAGGCCGGCCAGGTCGTCACCGCCGGCCAGCGCGTGTTCGGACTCGCCTGGTCGGACGAGCGCGAGGTGTACATCGCCGTGCCGGAGAGCCGCGTCGCCGCGCTGCGCGAAAATCCCGAGCTGAAGGTGACCTTGTGGGCGCTGCAGGGGCGCGCGTACGCGGGCACGCTGCGCGAGCTGTCCGCCGCGGCCGATCCGCAGAGCCGCACCTTCCTGGCCAAGATCACGATCGTCGATGCCGCTGCCGACGTGCAGCTGCAGATGAGCGCCGATGTCGCGATCGCTTCGGCATCCGCGGCGCAGGCGGTGGTGCTGCCAGCCAGCGCGCTCTTCCACAAGGATGCGCAGGCGGCGGTGTGGGTGATCGACGAACGTTCGCACCTGCAGCTGCGCGAGGTCGAGGTTGCGCGCTATGTCGATAGCGGCGTCGCCATCGGCGCAGGCCTGCAGCCCGGCGAGCGCGTGGTCACGCGCGGCGTGCACACCTTGCACGCCGATGATCTCGTGCGCATCGTCGACCTGCCGAATGCGCCGGCCGCGGTCGCGGCGCGATGAGCGGCTTCAATCTCTCGGCGTGGGTGCTGCGCCAGCGCACGCTGGTCGTCTACCTGATGATCGTGACGGCCGCGCTCGGTCTGTACGGGTATCTCAAGCTGGGCCGCTCGGAAGATCCGCCGTTCACCTTCAAGGTGATGGTCATCCAGACCTACTGGCCGGGTGCGACTGCGCGCCAGATGCAGGAGCAGATCAGCGATCGCATCGCACGCAAATTGCAGGAAACGCCGCAGGTGGATTTCCTGTCGAGCTATTCGCGGCCGGGCGAATCGGTCGTGCAGTTCAGCGTCAAGGACTCGGCGCCGCCGAGCGCGGTGCCGGAAACCTGGTATCAGGTGCGCAAGAAGATCGGCGACATCGCGTCCGAGCTGCCGCAGGGCATCCAGGGTCCGTTCTTCAACGACGAGTTCGGCGACGTCTACACCAACATCTATGCGCTCGAAGGCGACGGCTTCGGCTACGCGGAACTGCGCGACTACGCCGACGCGATCCGCGCAGAACTGCTGCGCGTGCCGGGTGTCGGCAAGGTCGACTACTTCGGGGACCAGGAACAGCGCGTCACCATCGAGATCGACAACGCGCGCCTGGCGACGCTCGGCATAACGCCGGCGCAGCTGGCACAGGCGATCGGCGCGCAGAACGCGATCGTCGCCGGCGGCGTGCTGACCACCGATGAGGATCGCATCTTCGTGCGGCCGAGCGGCCAGTTCGCCGACGTCGAATCGCTGCGTGCGACCAGCCTGCGCATCAACGGCAAGCTGTTCCGCCTCGGCGACCTGGCGAGCGTGCAACGCGGCTACGTCGATCCGCCGGTCGAACACGTGCGCTACATGGGCCGCCCGGCGCTCGGCATCGGCGTCAGCATGCAGGCCGGCGGCGATGTGGTCGAACTCGGCAAGGTGCTCGAAAGCACGATCAAGCGCGTGCACGGCAGCCTGCCGGCCGGGCTCGCGCTGACCGAATACAGCAGCATGCCGGCCGCGGTGACGCACTCGCTCGACGACTTCCTCGAAGCGGTCGCCGAAGCGGTGCTGATCGTGCTCGCGGTGAGCCTGATCAGCCTCGGTTTTCGCACCGGCATGGTCGTGGCGATCACGATTCCATTCGTGCTCGCCGCTACGGCGCTCGGCATGTGGTGGCTCGGCATCGGCCTGCACAAGGTATCGCTCGGTACGCTGATCCTCGCGCTCGGCCTGCTCGTCGACGATGCGATCATCGCCGTCGAAATGATGGCGGTGAAACTCGAAGAAGGTTGGGACCGCGTGCGCGCGGCGAGCTTCGCCTACACCAGCACCGCGTTCCCGATGCTGACCGGTACGCTGATCACGGTCGCCGGGTTCCTGCCGATCGCGCTGGCCAAGTCCGGCACCGGCGAATACACGCGCTCGATCTTCCAGGTCTCGGCGATCGCGCTGGTCGCCTCGTGGATTGCCGCGGTCGCGGTGATTCCGGTGCTCGGCTACGCCTTGCTGCCGGAGGCGCATCAGGCGCGTCCGAATCGGTTTGCCGCGTGGCTGCGGCGCCGGCTCGGAAGGTCCGAGGCGGCGCCGGTCGCGCATGCGGGCAATGCCTACGACAGCACGTTCCATCGCCGCTTCCGTGTCCTCGTTGCCTGGTGCGTCGATCATCGCTGGCGCGTGCTGCTGGCGACGCTGGCGCTGTGGGTCGTCTCGCTGGCGGCCTTCGGCCTGGTGCCGCAGCAGTTCTTCCCGAGTTCGGACCGCAGCGAATTGCTGGTCGACCTGCGCCTCGGCGAAGGCGCTTCGATCACGGCGACGCGTGCGGCGGCCGAACGCATGGAGCACGAGATCGCCGCGCGCCCGGAAGTCGATCACTATGTCAGTTATGTCGGCGCCGGCGCGCCGCGTTTTTACCTGCCGCTCGACCAGCAGCTGCCGCGGCCGAACTTCGCGCAGATCGTGGTGACCGCGCGCGACGTCGAAGCGCGCAAGCGCCTGGACATTTTCCTGCAAGACGCATTGCGCGAGCGCTTTCCGGATATCAGCGGGCGCGTCAGTGCGCTTGAAAACGGCCCGCCGGTCGGATTCCCGGTGCAGTTCCGCGTCTCCGGCGACGACATCGCCAAGGTGCGCGCGATTGCCGAGCAGGTGGAGAAGATCATGCGCGCCGATGCCGGCACGGCGAACGTGCAGTTCGACTGGGACGAGCCGTCGACGCGCTCGATTCATCTGGAGATCGACCAGGACAAGGCGCGCGTGCTCGGTCTCAGCTCGCAGGACGTCGCCAACGCGGTCAACCTTGCGCTCAGCGGCACGCCGATCACGCAATATCGCGAGCGCGACAAACTGATCGAAGTGGACTTGCGCTGGCCGCAGGCGCAACGCGTCGATACCGAGCGTCTGGCCGACCTCGCGATTCCGACCACGGCCGGCATCAGCGTGCCGCTGACCCAGCTGGCGAAGATCGACTACCGCATGGACTACGGCGTGATCTGGGAGCGCGACCGCCAGCCGACGATCACCGTGCGCTCCGACACCGCGCCCGGCAAGCTCGGCATCGATGTGACCCATGCGGTCGATGCGCGCCTAGGCGATCTGCGTGCGGGCCTGCCGATCGGCTATCGCATCGAGATCGGCGGCGCGGTCGAGAACAGCATGAAGGCGCAGGACTCGATCAATGCGCAGATGCCGGTGATGCTGCTCGCGGTGGTGACCTTGCTGATGCTGCAGCTGCGCAGTTTCTCGCGCACCTTGATGGTGCTGCTGACGGCGCCGCTCGGACTGATCGGCGTGGTCGGCGCGCTGCTGCTGTTCCACCAGCCGTTCGGTTTCGTCGCGATGCTCGGCACGATCGCGATGTTCGGCATCATCATGCGCAACTCGGTGATCCTGATCGACCAGATCGAGCAGGACATCGCCGCCGGGCATACGCAGCGCGAAGCAATCCTCGGCGCGGTGATCCGCCGCTTCCGGCCGATCACGCTGACCGCGGCGGCGGCCGTGCTCGCGCTGATTCCGCTCCTGCGCAGCAACTTCTTCGTACCGATGGCGACCGCGCTGATGGGCGGCATCACGGTGGCGACCGTGTTGACGCTGTTCTACCTGCCGGCGCTGTATGCGGCGTGGTTCCGCGTGCGCGGCGACGAAGCGGCGAAGTCGCCGGTGGTCACGCCGTCGACGCGGTTGCAGCCGCAGTAACGCACTACGAACGCCGCTCCCACGGTGACTGTCCGTGGGAGAGGCAGCAGACGCGTTTCCCGCCGTTTCGCCTCAGCGCTTCGGCGGCGTCCACTGATACAGCCAGGTCTCGCTCAGCGCGCGGCCTTTGCCATCGCGCAGGAACAGGCGCAGGTCGATCGGCTCGGGATTCGCGTCGGGCACGACATCGAACATCGCGCGCCAGCCGTGGATCGAATCGAGTGGGCGGGCCGAGACGATCTCGGTCTTGCCGCGCGAGATCGAGATGACCGGTTCGATCTTCGCATCGCGCGGCAGGCCGGCGAGTTCGCCGCCGGCGAAGTCGATCACGAAGCGCCAGGAAAAATGATCGCGGGTGACGCCGGGCGGACCGCCGATGCCGGTCCAGGTCGTGTGCACGGTCGCCAGCGGCGGTGTCGCCGGCATCTTCCCGCCCCAGTACAGCCGGTAGGAAAACAGCAGCTCCTCGCCCGGCTGCGGCGGCGCGGCCGGTTTCCAGTAGGCGACGATGTTGTCGCGCGTCTCGTCGGGTGCCGGCAGTTCGGCCAGTTGCACGGCGCCCTTGCCGAAGCCGGACAACGGCTCCACCCACAGGCTCGGGCGCTTGTCGTAGAACACGCCGTCGTCCT
>DASWPR010000208.1:0-34154 GCA_036398455.1 Dokdonella sp. | reverse complement strand
AAAGGCAGCGACAGCTTCTCCGAGTATCCCGGCTTCGATCCGCTCACCAGCACCTACAACAGCCGCGACATCCAGCACGTGTTCCTCGCCGGCTATCCGGGCGGCGGCACCAATGCCGATCTCGCCAACGGCCGCGGTTCGAAGATGCATTTCCTCGGCGGCAACTTCGACTACGACTTCGGCGGCGGCTGGACGATCTCGGACAAGTTCCTCTACAGCGGCGGCGACATGGACACCAACGCGCTGTTCTCGGGCTCCAATCCGAAGCCGCTGAGCTACTACCTGTACGGTTGCAACGGCACGCAGAATCCGGATTTCTGCAGCCCCACCGGCGCGCCGCTCGACTCCGACACGATCGGCCTGCCGGCCGGTACGCCGGTCGACGCGCACTACAAGGACGGCAGCGCGGTCGATCCGAACCAGAGCGTGATCCATCAGGGCTGGTGGTACATCCACAAGCACCTGAAGAACCTCAACAACGATTTCCGCCTGAGCAAGGAAATCTTCGACGGCAACACGCTGACGGCAGGCCTGTATCTCGCGCACTACACCGACGACGACAAGTGGGCGCTGGGCAACCAGATGCTGATGACCAACACGCCGAACGCGCGGCCGATCGTGGTTAACTACACGCAGAACGGCAACCTGTACCAGCTGACCGATCCGCAGGGCTTCCTCGACAACGGCGGCTACAACATCACCGAGCGCGGCACGGCCACCAACAAGGCGTTCTACCTGTCCGATTCGTGGCGCGTGGACCGCTGGCTGTTCGATGCGTCGGCGCGTCTGGAGAACGAGGACGCGACGAACCGCGTCTGCAATCTCACGAACAAGAACCTCGACGGAAACGATCTGACGCTGTACGACAACAGCGTTCCGGTCTGCAACGGCACGTTCTCGGTCACCGACTACGACAAGACCCACACCTCGTGGACAGTCGGCGCGAACTACGAGATCGCCAGCAACATGAGCGTGTACGGGCGCATCAACAAGGGCGGCCACTTCGGCGATTTCGACAATTCGCTGCGCGGCAACACCACCGGCAACACGCCGCCGCTGCAGAAGATCCGCAACTACGAAATCGGCTTCAAGTACCAGTCCGACTGGCTGTTCACCGATATCAGCGTGTATCACAAGCAGTTCAGCGGCCTGATCTACCAGCCGACCAACAACGCGGGCGTGAACGACGGTCCGCAGGCGATCTACGGCGCCGATTCGAAGGGCGTCAACCTGACCGCGATCGTCACGCCGATCGAGCGGCTGAAGATCCAGTTCACCGGCAACTACCTCGACGGCCACTACTCGCACTACAACGCCTGCATTCCGTACAACGACATCCTCGGCAACCCGCAGTGCGCGTTCATCAACGGCGTCCAGCTGCAGCGCCAGCCGAAGTTCCGCTTCTTCGTGCAGCCGGGCTACACCATCCCGACGGGTTGGGGCGACCTGACCGGCTTCGTGACGTACTCGCATGTCGGCAACCACACGCAGGACATCTCCGGCCTGCAGCAGCTCGGCAGCTACGACACCCTCGACTTCGGCGTGATCGCCGACGTCGGCGCCAACTGGGAACTGCGCCTGCAGGGCACCAACGTTACCAACGAACTGGGCCTGACCGAGAGCAACTCGCGCATCTTCGGCAGTGCGCTCGGTACGGGCGGTGTGATCCTGGCGCGCCCGCTGGAAGGTCGCGAAGTGAATTTCCAGGTGAAGTACAAGTTCTAGGCATCGAATGCCGGCGGGCAGGCGACTGCCCGCCGGGTGGCCCGGATCGTTCCCAACGGCGATCCGGGTCTTTTTTTGCAGGACACGCGATATCCGCGCGGATCGTGCTTCATGCGGCCGGCGCGGATTCAGGGCAGGATGCCGTCATCGAGGATGCGAGGCCGATGAACCGATTCCGCATGATCGCCGCGCTGGCGTTGAGCTACATCGTTTTTGCGATCCTGCTCAACAGCGTCGGCACCGTGATCCTGCAGTCGATCGCCACCTTCGGCATCGACAAGCCGACCGCGAGCCTGCTAGAACTGTTCAAGGATCTGCCGATCGCGGTGACGTCGTTCCTGGTCGCCTCGTTCCTGCCGCTGTTCGGCTACCGCCGCGCGATGATGCTCGGCTTCGCCATCGTCGGCAGCGCCTGCATCGCGCTGCGGCTGCATCCGACCTTCCATACCACCGAGCTGCTGTTCGCCTGCGTCGGCGTCTCGTTCGCGCTGATCAAGGTGGCGGTGTACTCCTCGATCGGCCTGCTCACCCACGACAAGGCCGAACACTCGCGCCTGACCAATACGATCGAAGGCCTGTTCATGGTCGGCGTGCTCGCCGGCAACTGGCTGTTCAGCGCATTCGTCGACCCGCTGCAGCCGGCCAACCCGGTCTGGTTCAACGTGTACTGGCTGCTCGCCGCGATGTGCCTGATGGTGATGATCCTGCTGGCGACCTCGCATCTGGACGAAACGGCGGCGCGCGACCGCGAACCGAAATCGCTGGCCGGTACCGGTTCGGAAATGTTCTCGCTGGTGGCGCGTCCGCTGGTGTTCGTATTCCTGATTTCGGCATTCCTCTATGTGCTGATCGAACAGAGCTTCAGCACCTGGCTGCCGACGTTCAACAACGAGATCCTCAAGCTGCCGCACGCGATGAGCATCCAGCTCGCCAGCATCCTCGCCGGTGCGACCGCGCTCGGGCGCATCGTCGCCGGCCAGGTGCTGCGGCGCATGCCGTGGCACGTGCTGCTGAACCTGTGCGTCGTCGGCATGGGCGTGCTCGTGGTGGCGACGCTGCCGCTCGCACGCGGCGTGGTCGAACGCGCCGACATCGGCTGGCTGAACGCGCCGGTCGTGGCCTACCTGATTCCGCTGATCGGCCTGCTGATGGCGCCGATCTACCCGGTCATCAATTCGGTCGCGCTGAGTTCGCTGCCGAAATCGCTGCACGCTTCGATGACCGGCTTGATCGTGGTGTTCTCCGCGCTCGGCGGCACGCTCGGCTCGCGCATCACGGCGATCGTGTTTTCAAATTTCGACGGCATCCGCGCGTTCTATTTCTCGCTGGTGCCGATGGCCCTCGTGCTGGTGGCGCTGTTCTTCTTCAAGCGCGAGATCGACCGCGCCGGCATCGTCGCGCCGGTCGTGGTGGGATTGGCCGCCAAATAATCGTTCCGCAGCACGCACAAGGAGGTCCGATGCATCCGCGTTTGCTCCTGCTCACCTGTTTCGCCGTCGCGAGCGCTGCGCCCTCCCTCGCAGCAGCTACCGACCCGAGCTTCCTGATGACGGCCACGTCGCAGGACTTCGGGACCTACTTCCCCTCGTATCTCGCGAACGGCTATTTTTCCAGCATGACCTCGGTGCGCGGCACCGAGAGCAACATGGCCTACATGGTCGCGTTCATGGACTACGCGAAGGACGACATCGCGCGTCCCGCCGCGATTCCCGGCTGGAGCGAGATCGACTACAACCCGGGCGGCGGCTGGCTCAACTCCTCGCGCGTCGCGCCGCAGATCTTCGCCGACTACGCGCAGACGCTGGACATGCACGACGCGACGCTGACGACGCGCTACCGGTTCGTCTACGCGAACAAGTCGACCGACGTGAAGGTGACGACCTTCGTCAGCCAGGCGGCCGGCCATCTCGCCGCGACGCGCCTGACGCTGACGCCGCAGTTCGACGGCAGCGCGCAGATCACCTTTCCGATCCGCCTGTGGAGCGAGCACGCACCGCGCTTCCCGATCGGCAGGATGAGCGGCGATGCGATGATCGCCGCGGTGATCGCAAGTGGGCAGACGCTCGACAACAAGCCGGTGCCGATGTCCGATCGCGACGCGGTCTGGTATCACGGCGTCACCCATGTCAGCGGTGCCGACGGCGACACGAAGGACATGACGCTGTGGCTGGATGGCCGCGCCGAGCAGGGCCTGGCGATGGCCGAGGCCGCGGCGATTTCGCTGCCGCCGGACCTGGAGATCGAGAGCGCGAAGCTGGAGAACGGCGAGCACAAGCTGTCGCTCAATCTCACGGTCAAGCTGCACCAGGGCAGGACCTACGACTTCACCAAGTACGTCGCGCTGTCGCGCGCGCAGTGGGGCGGCGATGCGAAGGCGACGCTGCAGCTCGCACGCGCCGCGCGCGCAAGCGGTTTCGAAAAGCTGATCGAGGCGCACCGTTCGGCATGGCACGAGCTGTGGAAGTCCGACATCGTGGTCGACGGCGATGCGAACGTGCAGAAGGCGCTGCATTCGGACCTGTACTACCTGCTGTCGAACACCACGGTCGGCACGTCGTGGCCGATGGGTGCGTGCGCGCTGACGCCGAACTACGCCGGCCACGCGTTCTGGGATTCGGATTCGTGGGTGTTTCCGTCGCTGCTGCTGCTGCATCCCGAGCGCGCCAGGCCGATCGTGATGTTCCGCCACCGCACCATGGAGCCCGCGCGCGAACGCGCTGCGCAATTCGAGGTGAAGGGCATCATGTATCCGTGGGAATCCGATCCGGAAACCGGCGTCGACCACACGCCGCATTTCGCCTACGAGGTCTACCGCGAAGTGCACGTCAATGCCGATATCGCCATCGCGCAGTGGCAGTACTACCTTGCCAGCGGCGACAGGGCCTGGCTGAAGGAGTACGGCTGGCCGGTGATCAGCGGGATCGCCGAGTTCTGGGCCAGCCGCGTGACCTATGACGCAGCGCACGATCGCTACGAGATCCATCACGTCACTTCGCCCGACGAAGCCTACAACGACGTGCCGAACGATTCGTTCACCAACGCCGCCGCCCGCAAGGCGCTGGAGATCGCGGTCAAGTCGGCCGGCATCGTCGGTGCCAAGGCCGACCCGCGCTGGGCCGAAGTCGCGCGCAAGATGTACATCCCGTTCAAGGCGGAAGAGCAGCGCCATCTCGATTTCGACGAAAGCGTGCCGCACGACAAGATCACCTGGATGGGTTCCTCGCTGGCGTGGCTGATGTATCCGAACCTCGACCTGCCGATGTCGCCGCAGGTGCGCAGGAACGATTTCGATTTCCAGCTGAACGAGCTCAAGGTGCATGGCGACGACCCGAACGAGATGATGATGGTGATGCTCGCGGTCGGTGCCGCCGAACTCGGCGATGCCAAGATGGCCGGCGAATGGATCCAGCGCAATCTGGTCGGTTTCCTCAAAGCCCCGTTCAACGTACGCACCGAAACCGTCGCCAACAACGCGGGCTACATCCTGGCGACGTCGGCCGGTTTCGTGCAGAGCTTCGTGTATGGATTGTCCGGCCTGCGCATCGAGGACAAGGGTCTGGTCGAAGCGTATCCGCCCGCGCTGCCGCCGGGCTGGAATTCGCTGCAGCTGAAGAACGTGAGTTTCCGCGGCAAGCGCTACGACATCACGATCGACCGCGATGCCGGCGGCAAGGCGAAACTGACGCGCAAGGCGCTGTGACGACCGCGCGCTGCACAACCTTGCCAATGCGATGACCCCGGCGGCTTGCGCGGCGATGCGATCGCCGCCGGGCCGCCCCACGACCAGCAGGCAGATCGAACATGCGCCGCCGCCAACTCCTGCAATCTTCGTTTGCATTGTCCGGCGCGTTGCTCGCCGATCGATGTGGCTTGGCAGCGTCCACTGCGGAAGCGGTGACCTTCCCGCGCGGCTTTCGCTGGGGCGTCGCCACCGCGGCGTACCAGATCGAAGGCGCGGTGAAGGACGACGGGCGCGGCGAGTCGGTGTGGGACCGTTTCTCGCACACGCCCGGCAAGGTTAGGAATGGCGACAACGGCGACGTCGCCTGCGACAGCTATCGCCGCTACCTCGACGATGTCGCCCTGCTGCGCCAGCTCAACGTGAACTCGTACCGCTTCTCGATCGCCTGGCCGCGCATCCAGGCCGACGGCAGCGGCGCGCCCAATCCCAAGGGCCTCGATCACTACCGGCGCCTGGTCGATGCGCTGCTGCAGGCGGACATCCGCCCGCTGGTCACGCTGTATCACTGGGACATTCCGCAGGCGCTGGTCGACCAGGGCGGCTGGACCCGACGCGATACGGGCGCGCGCTTCACCGAATACGCGCAGATCGTCGCGCGTGCGCTGGGGCCGCAGGTGAAGCACTGGGCGATCTTCAACGAACCCAAGGCGTGCACGCACTACGGCTATCTGCCCGAACACAGTGAGCCTTGCGGCACCGATCCGTTGAAGTTCCTGCAAGCCTCGCACGTGATCAATCTGACCCAGGGCGACACGTTCCGCGCGATGAAGGCGATCGATCCGGCGTTCCGCATCGGCGGCGCCTACGACGTGTCGCCGATGTTCGCGGCGAGCGATTCGGCCGCCGATCGCGCCGCGGCCGAGCGTTTTCACCAGTTCCAGAATCTGTGGTTCCTGAAGCCGCCGCTGACCGGACGCTATCCCGATGGCGTGCTGCCGCCGGAGCGGCTGCACGCATTGCTCGGCTTCAAGGACGGCGACGAAAAGCGCGTGCGCGCCGAGCTCGACTACATCGGCATCAACTATTACTCGCGTTTCTTCGTCAGCGACGTGCCGCAGGGCAATGGCATTCCCGGCTTGAACGCGCAGCCGCACTGGGGCGCGGCCGATGCGCACGAGCGCACCGACTTCGGCTGGGAGGTCTACCCGCAGGGCCTGTACGAGATCGTGCAGACGATTGCGCGCGAAACCGGCCAGCGACCGATCGAGATCACCGAGAACGGCGCGGCCTACGGCATCGGGCCGGATGCGAGCGGGCGCGTCCGCGACGCGAAACGCATCGACTTCCTGCGCGCGCACCTCGAGCAAGTCGCGCGCGCCATTGCAGACGGCCTGCCGATCCAGGGCTATCACTGCTGGAGCCTGCTCGACAACTTCGAGTGGACCTCGGGCTACTCGCAGCGCTTCGGCCTGGTCCACGTCGACTACGCGAAGCGGCAGAAGCGCACGATCAAGGACTCCGGGCAGTGGTACGCCAAGGTGGCTGCGGCGAACCGGCTCGTTTGACGCGCGCGCCGGCGCGCTTCCCGGGCGCAACCAAGACCACGAACCATCAGCGGAAGATGCCATGAAATTGCCCAGTCTCCTCTACGCATTCCTTCTCGCCCTCGGGCATGTCGCGCCGGCGCCCGGCGCAACCCCGCCGGACTTCCTGCTCGAAGCCACCGCGCAGGATTTCGACCGCTACTTCCCCGGCTATCTCGCCAACGGCTATTTCTCCACGCTGACCGCGCCGCGCGGCACCGAAGGCAACTTCGGCTACATGGTCGGGCTGATGGACTACGCGAAGGATGATTTCTCGCGGCCGGCCGCGGTGCCGGGATGGACCGAGATCGACTACTCGACTGGCGATTCCCGCGCCGGACACTTCTGGATGAACCAGGTGCACGTCGACGAGGCGACCTTCCAGAACTATCGCCAGACGCTGGACATGCACGAGGCGACGCTGACGACGCGCTATCGCTATCTCGATCACGGCAAGGCGACCGATGTCGAAGTGGTCACGTTCGCCAGCCAGGCCGATCCGCACCTGGCTGCGACGCGCCTGACGCTGACGCCGGACTTCGATGGCGAAGTGGAGTTGTCGTTCGCGCTCAACCTGTGGGCGCCGTACGCGCCGCGCCTGCCGCTCGGCAGGTTGGCGGGCGACGAAATGCAGGAAGCCGTCGCGGCGCATGGACTCAAGCTGGAACCGCTGCCACCCGCGGCGCCCGACCGCGCTGCGTTGTGGTATCGCGGGACGGTGCACGTGCCGGCAGCCGATGGCGATGCGCAGGACCTTTCGGTGCAGCTCGATGGCCGCGCCGAACAGGGCCTGGCGATGGCCGAGGCCGCGGCCGTTGCGCTGCCGCCGGGCCTGCGCCCGGTCGAGGCGAAGCTGCATCGCGATGCGTACCGCCTCGCGCTCGATCTGCGCGTCGTGCTGGAAAAAGGCAAGAGCTATACGTTTTCCAAGTTCGTCGCGCTGTCGCGCGCGGGCTGGGGCGGCGATGCGCAGGCGGATCTCGCGCTGGCGCGCGCGGCCCGCGCACGCGGCTTCGACCTTCTGCTCGGCGCGCACCGCGCCGCGTGGAGCGAGCTGTGGCGATCGGATATCGCGATCGACGGCGATGAGCGCGCGCAGCGCGCGGTGCACTCGGATTTGTATTACCTGCTCTCGACGTCGACCGCCGACACCGCCTGGCCGATGGGCGCCTGCGCGCTGACGCCGGGCTATGCCGGCCACACGTTCTGGGACTCCGATACCTGGATTTTCCCGGCCCTGCTCCTGCTGCATCCGCAGCGTGCCAAGTCGCTGGTGAACTTCCGCGCGCATACGCTCGACGCCGCGCAGGCGCGTGCCGACGCACGCGGATGGCGCGGCGCCATGTATCCGTGGGAAGCGGATCCGGAGAACGGCAGCGAGCAGACGCCGCACTTCGCCTGGATCCTCGGCGAGCGCGAAATCCACGTCAACGCCGACGTGGCGATTGCTCAGTATCAGTATTGGCTGGCGACGCGCGATCGCGCCTGGCTGCGCGAGCGCGGCTGGCCGGTGATTCGCAATGTCGCCGAATTCTGGGCCAGCCGCGCGAGCTGGAACGCGACCGCGCAACGCTACGAGATCCATCACGTGACCTCGGTCGACGAAGACTACAACGACGTGCCGAACGACACCTTCACCAACCTGTCCGCGGCCAAGGCGCTGCGCATTGCGACCGAACTGGCACCGGCGGCCGGGGCGCGCGCCGACCCGCACTGGCGCGAGGTCGCCGACGCGATGCAGGTGCCGTTCTCCAGCGAGGGGCAGCATCATCTCGAGTTCGACGAGAGCGTGCCGCACGACATCGATACCTGGGGCGGCAGTTCGCTGCCGATGCTCTCGCTGCCGTCGCTCGACGCGGCGATGAGCGCACAGGTGCGGCGCAACGATTACGAACGCGCACTGCGACCGATCCTCGCCTCCCATCACGATCCGAACAGCATGGGCCTGGCGCCGATGTCGATCAGCGCCGCGATCAACGGCGACCTCGACAATGCGGTGCGCTGGCTGCAGGGAAACTTCACCGGCGACGTGCTGAAAGGGCCGTTCAACGTGCGCACGGAAACCGCGCGCAACAACACCGGTTATTTCGTTACTGCATCGGCCGGCTTCCTGCAGAATCTCGTCTACGGATTCACCGGCCTGCGCATCGAGGACAAGGGTCTGGTCGAGGCCTATCCACCGATGCTGCCTCCTTCGTGGACGTCGCTGACGCTGAAGCGCATCGCGTTTCGCGGCGCGCACTACGACATCCGCGTGGAGCGGCGTGCCGATGGCCATGTGCAACTGCGGCGCAGCCCGAGTCGGGATTGAGCAGCGCATGAAGCGCGACCGTGCGCACCCGATAGCCACACTGGCGCTGGTAGCAATCGTCGCCGGCGTGCCGACGCCCGGCAGCGCCGAAGCCGGCGTCGCCCGGTCGATCCGCATCGGCAATCGCGACGCGACACTCGTGCTGCGTGCCGAAGCGTCGAGTCCGCGCGTGCTGCAGATGATCGCCGGCGCAGGCGCCGACTTCGACAGCGCGGCCGCGGTCCAGCTGATCGATCACGCCGAAGTCGACGGCGTCGCACAGCCGCTGCAATGGCGCTTCGATGCAGCGGCGAGCCGCATCGCGCCTGCATCGGTCAGCCTGGTCTACGCATCGGCGAATCCGCCTCTGCGGCTGTACTGGGAATGGCGGGCGCGCGCGCAGCACGGTCCGCTCGAACATTCGATCCGTATCGAGAACCTCGGTTCACGTGAACTATGGCTGCCGCTGCAAGACAGTTTCAGCCTGCGCTGGGCCGTCCCGGCGAAGCTGCCGCTGCAGCAGCTGTGGATCGACAAAGGCGCGGGCAAGGCGCCGCCGGTCGGTACGCATCGGGTCGACATCGACGACGGCTATGGTTGGCGCGGCACCTCTTCGCCGTTCGCGCATCCGTTCGAGGCGCAGGGGCAGCCGCGCGAAATCATTCCGTATCTGCTGGTGCGGTCGACGCAGGAAAACGCGGCGGTGGGGTGGTATCTCGGCGTGGAGTTCAGCGGCCGCATCGCCATGGAACTGCAGCGTCACGGCGATGCGCTGGACGTGCGCGCAGGGCTCGATCCCGAGCCGGGTCCGTTTCGCACGCGACTGCCGGCGGGCGCAAGCTTCACCACGCCGACGATCTTTCTCGGCGCAGCGCGCGGCAGCGTCGACGACGCCGGCAATACCCTGCGGCGCTGGGTGCGCGAGGTGCTCAACGACGCGCGCAGCGTGCGCAATCGGCAGTATCCCTTGCTGACCAGCAACAGCTGGGGCAGCGGCATGGCGATCGACGCGGCGCAGGCGCGGCGCATGATCGACGATGCGCACGAACTCGGCTTCGAGATGTTCCACCTGGACGCAGGCTGGTTCCGCGGCGTCGGCGACTGGCATCCGGACCCGCAGAAATTCCCGCAAGGCCTTGCCGCGGTCTCGGCATATGCGCATCGCAAGGGCCTCAAGTTCGGCTTGTGGACGGACTGGACGCAGGCGGGCATCGCAACGCAGCCGGGCGCGCTCGCGGTCGGCGATGCGGTCGTACGCCGCTGGCTGACCACCGATCCGCCGCCGCAGTGGAGTCCCGCGGCGTTCAAGGGCATCACGATCGACATCGGCGACCCGGCGGCACACGCCTGGGCGTCGCGCGAGGTCGACCGCATCGTGCGCGACTATGATCTGGACATGCTCGAGCACGACGGCTACATCGTTGCGCAGGGCTGCGACCGCAGCGATCATCCGCACGCCACCTGCGATCCGCAGCTCGTGCATCGCTACGTCGACGAGGAGTTCTTCTGGCTCGACGGGCCGAATTCGAGCGATGTCAGCTACCACGCCGCGCGTGCGTACTACGACATCCACGCGAAGCTGAAGCACGATCACCCGGGGCTGCTGCTGGAAATCTGCAACGACGGCGGACGCATGATCGACTTCGGCAGCGTCGCGCACGGCGACTATTTTTCGATCGTCGATTCCTACGATCCGGTTTCCAATCGTCAGGCGTTCTACGATGCGAGCCACCTGCTGCCGCCGGCCATGCTCGAAACGTATGTGAAGGAATGGCCGACGCCGAGCCTGGATAATTTCCGCTACATGCTGCGCAGCGGGATGATGGGCTGGTTCACGCTGATGCAGGATACCGCGCGCTGGAGCCGCGAGCAGCGCGAGGCCGCGCGCGAGGAGCTGCGCCTGTACGCATCGACGCTGCGCCCCCTGATCCGCGAGGCCGATCTCTATCACGTCGCTCCGCGTGCCGGCGACCGCGGCTGGGACGGCATCGAGTATTTCGATGCGAAGCGCGGCGAAGGTGTCGTCTACGCGTTTCGCGGCGCGCAGGCCGAAGCGCCGTCGTATGCCTTCGTACCGAAGGGCTTGCGTGCGGAAGCGAACTATCGCGTGCGCTTCCACGATCGCAGTTCAGCCGATTTCACGCGCAGCGGCGGCGACCTGATGCGCGACGGCGTGCGTGCGGGCTTGCCGCAAAAGAACACCTCCGAATTGATCCTGCTGCAGGCAGTGCGATGAAATGCTCGCCGCGCGTGACGCCGTCGCTGCTGCTGTTGCTGCTGTGTGCCTGTGCGAATCACCCGGCACGCGATGTGGTCCCATTGCGCAGCGAGCCCACGCCGGCACCTCCGCCAGCGCTCGCGACCCAGCCGGACATCGTCGTCGCGGCAGCCAGGGCCTATCGCAATCCGGATGCGCGGCTGCAGGCGATGCTGCACGCGGCCCTGCTCAACACGGGCACGCAGATCGTCGCCGCCGCAGACGGCACGGCCTACGTGCGCACCGGCGATATTCCGGCCGAGTGGCTGCGCGACTCGACCGTGCAGGTCGAGGCGACGTACCTCGCCTACGCCGGCGATGCGCAGGTGCGCGCGCTGATCAAGGCGGTGATCCAGCGCCAGGCGAAGTCGCTGATCGTCGATCCGTATGCGAACGCGTTCCGGCAGGACTACAGCGTGTGGGAGCGCAAATTCGAGCTCGATTCGCTGTGCTATCCGGTCCTGCTCGCCTGGAAGTACTACAAGGCGACCGCCGACGCCCGCGTGTTCACGCCGGAGGTGCAGGCAGCATTCGTGCGCGTGCTCGACACGATGGAAATCGAGCAGGATCACGCGGGCCGCAGCCGCTATCGATTCAAGTCCGATACCGAAGAAGCCGGCATGAACCCGGTCGGCGCCACCGGCATGATCTGGAGCGGCTTCCGGCCGTCCGATGATCCGTGTGCCTACAATTTCCTGATTCCGGCGGAGATGATGGCGGTGCAGGCGCTGGGCGCGCTGGAGGAAATCGCCACGGTCCTGCGCGACGAAGCAATGCACCGGCGCGCGCAAAGTCTGCGCGCCGATGTCGACGCGGGCATCCGGCGCTTCGGCATCGTGGCGGGACCGGACGGCCGCCCGATCTATGCCTACGAAGTCGACGGCCGCGGCCACGCCGTGCGGATGGACGATGCGAATCTGCCGAACCTGCTCGGCGCGCCGTACTTCGGCTATGTGAGCGTGCACGATCCGCTCTATCGCAACACGCGGCAGTTCGTGCTGTCCGCACGGAATCCGTACTACTACACCGGCACGCGGGCGTCGGGGCTCGGCAGTCCGCATACGCCGAAGGGCAGGGTGTGGCCGCTCGGCCTGCTGGCGCAGGGCTTCACGACCGGCGACGCCGCCGAGCAGCGGCAGGTGCTGGCAATGCTGCTCGCCAGCGATCCCGGCGATCATCGCCTGCACGAATCGTTCGACCCGTCCGATCCGCAGCGCTACAAGCGTGCGGACTTCGGCTGGCCGAATGCGTTCTTCACCGAGTACCTGGCGAAACTGGCCGGCGCGCCGGATCACCCGAAGCCGGCACCGCCCACTCTGCGCGCGCCCCGATGACGAGCGCCTAGTTGACGATCTCTTCCGGCAGGAGGCCGCGATGTGCCAGCCACGCGCGCGCGTCTTCGGCATCGTGTTCGAACCACGCGCAGGCGCAGCCGAGGCGGAAGGTGTAGCCCCATTCGTCCATGTCGCGCATCACGCGCGCGCGGCCGACGCCGGGCAGGTCGTCGCCGAACAGGATCTGCAGGTAGCAGGTCGCGTCTTCCTCGGCCTGCGAATCGGATGCGTCGGTGTGGATCGTCGCGCGCCGTTCGGGCGGCGCGACGATCAGGTGACAGGCTTCGTGCAGCAGCGAATGCACCGGCGTGTCGGCGCGCGCGTAGACCGTATGCGCGATCACGCCCGCTTCGGGTTCGCCCCAGTAGCTGCCCGGGATCGGCGCATCCGCATCGACCTGCACGAGGGTCAGTCCGTGACGCGCGAGCAGGCGCTGCGCATCGGTGAACGCGATGTCGGCCAGGGTCAACATGCCGGCACCGACGTCGGTCGCACGCGTGCTCGCCTCAGCTCTCGCCCGCTGCCGCCGCGGCGGCGCCGGCCGTCTGTTTCTCCGGCAGCGCGACCGAAAGCTCGAGCACTTCGCTGTCGCCGTCGCGTTCGACATGGATGTCGATCGCGTCGGGATCGACGTTGACGTACTTGCGGATCACTTCGAGCAGTTCGCGGCGCAACAGCGGCAGGTAGTCGGGGCGGCCGCCCGCGGCGCGTTCCTGGGCGACGATGATGCGCAGGCGCTCGGTCGCGACGGAGGCGGTGTTCTTCGGACGCGAACGCAGGAAATCGAACAGTCCCATGATCAGCTCCCGAAGATGCGCGCGAGGAAACCCTTTTTCTGCGCGTCGATGAAGCGCATCGGGCGTTGCTCGCCGGCCAGCCGTGCAACCGCATCGGCGTAGGCCTGGCCGGCGTCGGAGGCGTCGTCGAGGATGACCGGCACGCCGGCATTCGACGCGGTGAGTACGCCGGACGATTCCGGGATCACGCCGAGCACTTCGATGCCGAGGATGTCCTTGACGTCGGTGATGCCCATCATGTCGCCGCCGGCGACGCGCTCGGGGTTGTAGCGCGTCAGCAGCAGGTGCTGCTCGACGCCGCCGTTGCCGAGTTCGGCGCGCCGCGTCTTGCTCGACAGCAGGCCGAGGATGCGGTCGGAGTCGCGTACGCTGGACACTTCCGGGTTGACCACCACGATCGCGCGGTCGGCGAAGTACATCGCGAGGCTGGCGCCTTTCTCGATGCCGGCCGGCGAATCGCAGATCACGTAGTCGAAGCCGTCCTCGGTGAGTTCGTTGAGCACGCGCTCGACGCCTTCCTTGCTCAGCGCATCCTTGTCGCGCGTCTGCGAGGCGGCCAGCACGAACAGCGTTTCGATGCGCTTGTCCTTGATCAGGGCCTGCTTGAGCGTGCATTCGCCCTGGATCACGTTGACGAAGTCGTAGACCACGCGGCGTTCGCAACCCATGATGAGGTCGAGGTTGCGCAGGCCGACGTCGAAGTCGATGACCGCGACTTTCTTGCCGCGCTTGGCGAGGCCGACCGCGATCGAGGCGCTCGTCGTGGTCTTGCCGACGCCGCCCTTGCCGGACGTGACGACGATGATTTCAGTCAATGGAGGGACTCCTTTTGCATGTGACGCGAAGCGCCATCAGCGCGCTCCGAGTTTGCCCAACAACAGGCGGTCGCCGTCGAGCCAGGCCTGTACCGGCTGGCCGCGCAGTTCCGACGGAATGTCCTCGAAGACACGGTACTGGCCCGCGATCGAGACGAGTTCGGCATGGAATTCCTGGCAATAGATGCGTGCCGACGCATCGCCCTGGGCGCCCGCGAGCGCGCGTCCGCGCAATGCGCCGTAAACATGGATCGAGCCGTCGGCGATGACTTCGGCGCCGTTGCCGACCAGCGCGGTCAGGACCAGGTCGCGGCCGCGCGCGTAGATCTGCTGGCCCGAGCGCACGGGCTTGTCGTGCAGCTGGCCGATCGTCGCGGCCGTGCCTGCGCTCGGCGGCGGCGGTGTGGTGCGCTCGGCGCGGGCCGGCTCGCGCGAAGGCGGGCGCGGCGTCTCGCGCACCGGCACTACCGGTTCGGCTTCCGCACCCGCGCGCTCGTAGGCAGCGCGGAACTTGGCGAACACCGGCAGGCCCAGTGCCTGCGCCAGCGCATCGTTCTCGCTGGTGCCGTAGGACAGCCCGACCGGCAGCATACCGGAAGCGCGGATGCGCTCGAGCAGGTCGCGCACGGTGTCCAGGTCGGGCAGCGCGGGCAGGTGGCTGAGGTCGAGCACGACCGGCGTGCGCAGGAACAATTTTGTGGCACTTTCCACTTTTTCGCGAAGCTCGGCTTCGAGCGTCGCCGCATCCAGCCGCTTCAGCTTGAGATTGGCGATACCGACCTGGCCGAACTTGATTTCGGCGACGGGTTCGAGGGTTCCGATCGGGGCAGCCGTCATCGTGCGCTGCGCTCAGGCGCCGCCGGCGGCGCGCGCCGCCGGAAAAGGCGTCACGCGTTCGCGCTCGGCCAGCCAGGGCAGGTCGGGCAGGCCGCCGGCCTGCAGGTAGGTCTGCTGCACATAGGCGTAGCTGCACAGCTGCTTGGCCAGGAGCGAGACGCGGCGGCCATTGCTCGGCATCGTCTGCTGGCCGACTTCCTGGAAGCCGTAGGTGCCGTGGAACAGCACCGAGACATCGTCGCGCGGTTCCAGGAATACCTCGCAGGCGAGCAGCGGCACGCGCGTTTCGGCGTAGCTGGTCACATCGGCGTAGAACACGCGGCCGAGTCCGAGTCCGCGATAGGGCTTGGCGATGATGATGCGGTCGATATAGGTGAAAGCCGGATAGCGTTCGCGAAACCAGCGGAAATTCGGGCTGTCGTAGTCGGCATCTTCGCGCATGGCCGGCAGGAAACCGGCGATGTGGCCGTCGACTTCGGCGAGACGGAAGTAGCTGGCCTGCGCGTAGAGCGGGCGCAAGCCGGCGGCGTCGAGCGGCAGGATCGTCGCACCGGCGGCGTTGTTGAGGGCGAGCACCGAATCCAGATCGTGCGGCAGCACGTCGCGGATGCTTAAGGCCATGTCTTGCTCCGTCGGGGACCGTGCCGGGTCGAGGACTGCGCGTTCGCCGCTGCGGCGAACGTGTCGGCGCGATTATCGCACGTGACCGCCGCGCGGTCATGGCACGTCGCGGGCGAGAAAGTTAGTGAAGCGTTAGAACCTCGGGGAACGGGCGCGCGGCAGCCGGGGGTAGCGCCCGCTCATTGTCGTCGACGGGTTCGGGGCGGCATGCATGATCGCGAGCGCCGATGTCCCTATCGGTGGTGGGTGTGAGGGGTATGCATGGAGGCGGTGGTGAGCTTCGCGGCTGGTACTGCCCCCTTCCGCCCTTCGGGCACCTTCCCCCGCTGCGCGGGGGCAGGAAAAGCTTGGCACTGCGGCGCGGGGAAAGCCGAGGACGGCAGCGCGAGGAAAAGCTTGGGGCTGTGGCGCAGCGGGAAAGCTCGGGACGGCAGCGCGAGTCCTTCCCCTGCGCAGCGGGGGAAGGTGCCGGCAGGCGGAAGGGGGCAGCAGCACAGCGCTGCGGCGAAGCATCGAGTTCACTGCGCAGGCATCGTCCCGCGCCTTCACCCCATCGGAGAAACTCGCCACCGCGGTTTCAATCGCTCGCGTCGCAAGGCACGCGAGTTCCCGCGCCATCGCCACGCGTGACTTTCGGACAGGTTACGCCAGCGCGGCGCGCGCCTATGATGCCCGCATGTCATGGCCGCAGTTCAATCATATCCAGCTGCTCCGTTACGCCGGCCTGTTCCAGTACGCCAGCGTGGGCACGCCGTTCCTGCGCTACGAGACGGTGGTGGAAGATCTGGCGCAGAAGCAATTGCCGAACGCCTACGTGCACCTGTGGCTCGGCTGCTACATCGTGTTCGGCATCGTCTACTGGTATCTGACCCGCGACCTCGGCGAGCGGCGCCGCACGCCGTTGCGGCGCGGCATCCAGATCGCCTTGCTGTTCGTGCTGAACGGCATGGCGGTGGCGATCGGCTGGTTCAGCCAGAGCGGCATCTCGGCGCTGCTGCTCGCCGTCGTCGCGGTGGTGCTGCCGTGGCTGCTGCCGCTGCGCGTCGGCATCGCCTGGATGGTGCTGCAGAATTTCTCGCTGGTGCCGGTGTTCGCGAGCATCCGCGAACCGGTGTTCAGCCTCAGCGATGCGTTCCTGCAATCGAGCCTGTATCTCGGCTTCATCGTGCTCGCCTTCGTCACCGCGCTGGTGACCAAGCAGCAGGTGGAAGCGCGCGAGGAACAGCGACGCCTGAATTCCGAACTGCGCGCGACGCGCACCTTGCTGGCCGAATCCAGCCGCCTGAGCGAGCGCATGCGCATCTCGCGCGAGCTGCACGACCTGGTCGGGCATCACTTGACGGCGCTCAGCCTCAACCTGGAAGTGGCCAGCCATCTCGTGCAGGGGCAGGCGCAGGAGCACGTACGCCAGGCGCAGTCGGTCGCCAAGCTGCTGCTCAGCGACGTGCGCGAGGTGGTCAGCCAGCTGCGCGAAGGCGACAGCATCGACCTGACCCAGGCGCTGCAGAACCTGACCGAGGGCGTGCCGGGCCTGGCGATCCATCTGGAACTGCCGCCGCGCTTCAGCGTGGACGACCCGAAGCGGGCGCAGGTGCTGCTGCGCTGCACGCAGGAGATCATCACCAATTCCGTGCGTCACGCCGGCGCGCGCAACCTGTGGCTGTGTTTCGAACGCAGCGAGGACCGCCAGATGGTGATCCACGCGCGCGACGACGGCCAGGGTGCGATCCAGTTCAAGCAGGGCAACGGCCTGTCCGGCATGCGCGAACGCCTGGCGCAGTTTGGCGGACGGCTTGATATCGTCACCGGGAAGGGGCAGGGCTTCACGCTGGATGCCTCGCTGCCTTTGGAGAACATCGCATGAGCAAGGATGGAATGATCGAAGTCTGCCTGGTCGACGACCAGACCCTGGTGCGGCAGGGCATCCGCTCGCTGCTGGAACTGTCCGATTCGATCCGCGTCATCGCCGAGGCCGGCGACGGCAACCAGGCGGTCGAGACGATCCCGCGCGTGAAGCCCGATGTCGTCCTGCTCGACATGCGCATGCCGGGCATGTCCGGCCTCGATGTCCTGAACGCACTGGCGAGCACCCACCAGCTGCCGCCGACGATCATCCTGACCACGTTCGACGACGACCAGCTGGTGCTGGCCGGGCTGAAAGCCGGCGCGCGCGGCTATTTGTTGAAAGATGTGTCTTTGGATCAGCTCGTCGACGCGGTGAAGACCGTCGCCGGCGGCGGTTCCCTGGTCGCCCCGGTGGTGACGCAGCGCCTGCTGTCGGGCCTCGAGCGCATGCACAACGAGTTCGTCAGCCTGGATCGTCCGGACCCGCTGACCGACCGCGAAACCGAGATCCTGCGCCTGATGGCCGGCGGCTACAGCAACAAGGAAATCGCCAACTCGCTCGGCGTCGCCGAAGGCACCGTAAAGAATCATGTCTCCAACATCCTCTCCAAGCTCGGCGTGCGCGACCGTACGCGCGCCGTACTGAAGGCATTCGAGCTCGGCATCGTCTAGTTCGGGACCGTCCCGATCCCCCCGGTCGCCCCCGGCAGGGCGTAGCGCGGCCGCCCCGGAGTCCAGTACCATCGGCGACTTGCCCCGCGCACGCGGGGTCGCGCATGTGCGTGGGAAGGGGACTGACAAGGACGCATGCGGCCTTGCCGGTTGTCCCGCCACCTGCGTCGGTAACGGCTGACGCCCTGGAGATGCTTCGGATGATTCGTATCCTCGAAATTCTGGTTTCGCTGCTGATCGTGCTCGTGCTGGGAGTGGTCATCGGCGTGTTGCTGCCGAGCCATGGCCATGTCGAGCGCTCGGTCGTGGTTTCCAGTCCGCTGCGCCAGACCTACGACACCGTCAACACGTTCCGCCGCTTCCCGCAATGGGCGGCCGTGCGCGGCCTCGATCCGCAGGTGCAGATCAAGCTCGAAGGCGCCGAGTCCGGCCCGGGCGCCAAGGTGTCGTGGAACAGTGCGCTGCCGCGCGTCGGCAATGGTAGCTACGAGATCACCAAGAGCGACCAGGACAGCAAGATCCAGATGGCGGTCGCCAACAACTGGACCGGCGAGAACAAGACCTTCGCGATCGATTTCGAGCCTTCCTCGAACGGCCGCACCGTGAAGATCAACTGGGCCTTCGATGCGGACTACGGCTGGAACCTGATCTCGCGCTACGCCGGTCTCTACATCTATGGCGATCCGGCTCAGACGATCCAGTCCGACCTCAACAACATCGCCGCGATGATGGCCGGCTTCCCGAACACCGACTACAAGGACCAGAAGATCGACATCGCCGACGTGACGGCGAAGCCGGTGTTCCTGGTCGCGACCAAGGCCAAGCGTTCGCTCGACGAAGTCGCCGATGCGACCAGCACGGCGCTGACCGAGATCGACGCGGCGCTGAAGAAGGCGGGCCTGACCCAGGCCGGTCCGCGCATGACCATCACGACGAACTGGGGCGAGGAAGACTACGCCTTCAGCATCGCGGTGCCGGTCAGCGCAGCGACCTTCAGCTTCGACAAGCACGACTACACGATCGAGACGCCGGTGCCGGCGGCGAGCGACACCGACAGCGGCGAGGACGATGGCCAGCCGAAGACGTACAACACCGGCGACAAGGATCACGCCGGCCTGCTCGTGGTCAGCGGCAACGTGCGCGCCGCGCTGTGGTACCAGGGCAAGGCGCTGGTGACCGAATTCACCGGCAGCCCGGCGCAACTGCCGCTGCTGCGCCTGAACCAGAAGGCGTACGCGGAGACGCACGGCTACCGTTATGCCGAAGCCGGCCTCGGCCGCTTCTGGGACGAGCTGACCTCGGCGCCGGACGCGCCTGAAGATCAGGAAACCTTCAAGGTGTATCTGCCGATCCAGCAGTAGACCGCACCCATACGGTTCGACGAAAAAGCCGCGCATTGCGCGGCTTTTTCATGGGCGATGCAATCGCGGCGTGCGATCGGGCACGCGGCGCGCGGTCAATGCGTGTAGCGCACGCCGGTGACGACGAAGTTCGTCTTGCCGCCAGGCAGCTCGGCGTCGAACTCATCGTCCTCGCGCCGCTTCAGCGCGGCGCGTGCGAGCGGCGAATCGATGCTGATCCAGCCGAGCGCCGCGTCGGTCTCGTCGGGTCCGACGATGCGGTACTCGTGTTCACTGCCGTGCTCGTCTTCGACGCGGAACCAGGCGCCGAAGAAGATCGCCGTGGGATCGGTCGGAACGGTGTCGATCACGCGCAGCCGCTCCAGCCGCTTGCTGAGATAGCGCACGCGGCGGTCGATCTCGCCGAGCTGCTTCTTGCGATAGGTGTACTCGGCGTTCTCGGACCGATCGCCTTCGGCCGCCGCCGCCGCCAGCGCACGTACCACCTCGGGCCGGCGTACGCGCCACAGCTCGTCGAGTTCCTCCTTCAGCCGGCGATGACCGTCCGCCGTGATCACGGCCGTCGATGCCGCAGCGGGTGCGCGCCAGCGGCTCATGCACGCGCCGCCGCGCAGCGTGGGCGCAGTGCGCTCCGACGGTGAACGCAGGGCCGCTCGCGTGCTTTGCCGACGCCCGATGGCGAGGCGCAAGATGCTTGGCAGGGCGATGCGCGCCCGGCACGCCGCGCAGTCGACGAATGCGCCTCGGTGGCCGTTCGACCTGCTTGTCGAAAGTACGGCCCGATCGGGAACATCCGCTGCTCCGTCAAAGGCCGCTCCGTCAAAGAGGGAAAGTCATGCGCCGTACGCGCCGCTCTTTCCAGAATGCGAAGACCGGCACGTCCGTCGAACTCGTCATCAACGATCGCGGACCGCGGCAGGCCGGCCGCGTGCTGGATATTTCCCCCGCCGCGGCCAAGGCGCTCGGCTTCAGCGGCCATGGCATGGCTGCAGTGAGCGTCGAAGTGGTCGGCGCTGCGCCGCACGTCTGACCGCTGGCGTCCGCAACGCACGCAGGCTGACAACCCCGAGCCGCGCGAGTCGATCATCCTCCGCGCGGACGGATCGCTCGCGCTGGATGACGCGCGCGCGCAGACGACGCTGCGTGCACGCCGATGCGAACGCCGATCGGGCGTTCGTGCCGGCCGAGGCCGATCTTCGCCGCGCGTGTCGGCGCGCGAAGCGATGGCGGGTGGATGCGGGCGGCTCATGCGAGGTCACTTCCGGGGTGCGGCGGAAGCGCGACGCTAAGGTGCGGGTCTCGATGCGTCAATGCCAGCGCGCATCGATGCCGCCGCCTGTCGATGCCAGGGAAGCGCCGTGAGCGCATAGAATCGACCCTGGTCTGCGCGGAAGGGGAGCCGCGACGTGTTGATCCTGCCGCTGCATCGCACGCCCACGCGCGCAAATTTCCCCTGGGTCACGCTCGCGCTGATCCTGGCGAACGTGTTCGTGTTCTGCTTCCTGCAATCGGGCGACGGCCGTGTGCGCGAACGTGCGCTCGACTACTACGCCGGCGTCGATCTCGCGCACGAGGAATTTCCGGCATATCGCGAATGGCTGTCGACGCAGGCCGGGGCGACCGAACGCAGCGAAACGTTCGATGCAGCGGTCCAGGCGGGCGGCGCGCGTCTCGGTGCGCTGATCCTGCAATCGGACCGTGCCTTCGTGGCCGAGCTGGACGGCGGTCGCATCATCGCTGCGCAAGCGCCGGACTATGCGGCATGGCATGAACGACGCGACGAATTCGAGCGTCGCTGGGACGCCGCGTTCACCGAACGCTGGATGCTGCATTTTTCCGAATTCGATCCACGCCGCATGTTCGGCGCGATGTTCCTGCACGGCGGCGTCGGCCATCTCGTCGGCAACATGCTGTTCCTCGCGGTGCTCGGCCTGCTCGTCGAAGGCGCACTCGGAGGGGGGCTGTTCCTCGCCGTGTATCTGCTCGGCGGCATCGGCAGCGCAATGTTCAGCCTCGCCTGGCGCTGGGGCGAAATCGGCAACGCCCTCGGCGCTTCCGGCGCAATCGCCTCGCTGATGGGCGCGTATTGCGTGCTGTGGGGGCGGCGCAAGATCCGTTTCTTCTGGTGGTTCTTCGTCGCGTTCGACTACGTCAAGGCACCGGCGCTGCTGCTGCTGCCGTTCTGGCTCGGCTGGGAGCTGGTGAATCTGTTCTGGAACAAAGGCGCGCATGTCGGCTTCGACGCGCATGCCGGCGGCATCGTGAGCGGCGCGCTGCTCGCGCTCGGCGTGCGCGCACTCGGCTGGGAACGGCGCGACTTCCTCGACGAGGACAGCATCGCCGATGCCGCCGCCGACGACCGCGCCGCACTGGCGAAGGCGCAGCAGCATCTCGGGCGCCTCGAGATCGCTGCGGCACGCGCGCTGCTGGAACCGATGGCCGACCGCCGGCCGGACGACTTCGACGTGCGCGTCGCCTTGTATCGCTGCGCACGCTACGAGCCACGCGCGCCGCAGCTCGATGCGGCTGCGCGGCGCGTGCTCACCTACGCTGCCGATGTGCGCCAGGCGCACGAGCAGAAGGCGATCTTCGACGACTATCGCAAGGCGGGCGGCGGCCGCCTGCCGCTGTCGGCGGGCGAGCTGATCGGTCTGGTCAAGCGCTGGCCCGCGATCGGCGCCGGTGCCGACGCCGCCCGCCTGATCGGCACGATCATCGCGCGCGCACCGACGACGACCGGCCTCGCCGCCGCGGCGCTCGCGCTCGCACGCGAGTTGCGCCTGCGCACGCCGGCGGAATCGAAGCAGGTGCTGGCGGCGATCGAGCGGGCGTGGCCGACGTCGCCGGAGGCCGACAAGGCACGCGTGCTGCTGAGCGAAGTGGCATAGCCGCGCCGGCGGCGCGCGTCGTCAGCGGCGCGCAGTCAGGTCGGCGCAGCCGGCTTGCCCGGCGCAGCCAGCTTGTCGAGGAACAGCCGATAGTCCTTGATATCCGCGGCGAGCGGATGTTCGGGATAGGCGCGCACGAGCTGGTCCAGCAGAGCGCGTGCCTCGGTGTCCTTGCCCTTGCGCTCGGCCAGCAGTTTCGCCGCGAGCAGATAGTTCTGCGGGATGTCGCGATGCTTCGGATAGCGCTTGTGAAAACCCGATACCAGCTGCAGCGCAAGATCGGTCGAACTCGCATCGGCCGCCTTCGCGGCGAGGTGCGTGATCTGTTCGGCCTGCGCCGGCTGGAACGCCGCATCGAGGGCGAGGCATTCGCGCGCGACCTCCATCGCTTTGCGGTCCTTGTCCTGCGCGAGCAGGATGCTGATCCACTCGCGGCCATGCCGCAGCTGTTCGTCGCGGCGGCCGCTCAATGCGAGCAACTTGCGGTATTGCGTGTGCATCGCGTCGGAGCCGCCGCGCGCGCGGATCTGCGTGCCGAGGTGGTCGGTGGCTTCCTCCGGATAGCCGTCGCGCAGGAGCTCGGCCGCTTCGTCGAGCAGCACCTGGTCCGGATCGTCCGCCGCAGTGCGCAGGGCAGCGAGCGGCGGCATCGGCGTGTAGCCCACTTCGTCGTGATACTGGTAGATCAGATAGCCCATCAGGTGAAACGTCGCGACGATCGCGTAGTCCGAGATGAAGGCCGTGATGAGCGTCGCCAGGAAACCGGGCAGCACCGAGGCGACCAGCGACTGTGCGTAGGCCTGGCTGATGAAGATCACCAGGCAGAGCAGGACGACGGCAAGATACGGCCAGCCGAAGCGGGTGCAGATCGCGAACCATTTGCCCGGGTTGAGTGCGCCGGGCAGGCTTTCCTCCATCGCCAGCGACATCGTCGCGGCCGGGTAGGCGAAGCCGAGCACCAGCAAGGCCAGCACGCCGAGGAACGGGCCGAGGACCGCGAAGAAGACGATGCCGAGAATGATGAAGACAAGCTGCAGCAGGATCTGCTGACGGCCGAGCTCGTCGCCGACGTCGAAACCGATTTCGGGCGGTTCGAGCCGCCCGTTGGCGGAGGCGCGAAGGCACTCGAATGCATATTTGTACAATGCGACCCAGACGATCAGGCCGATGAAGAAGCCGAACGGCAGGTAGCCCACGACCAGTTGCGACAGCGCCAGCGCGGCGATCGTGGTCAGCGCGGCAGGGTGCGCGGGATACAGGCTGATTTCACGCAGCCGTTCCCAGAACGGCACGATCGCTTCTTCGTTCGTCGTCGTCATCGGGGCACCACGCTGCGCATTCCGGGTCAGCGCTTGAGCGAGCCGAGCACGCCGCGCAGCAGCGCGCGGCCGAGCTGGCTGCCGGCATTGCGCACGACCGACTTCGCCATCGTCTCCACCATGCCCTGGCGGCGCTTGGTGCCGAACAGCATGTCCTTGGCGGTGTCGACCCAGCCGCCGCCGGCTTCGCTGTCGCCCTTCGCGGACGGTTTGGCATCGTCGTCCGCCGGAGCGGCCTGCGCACGCGCGTTGAGTTTTTCGAATGCCGACTCGCGATCGATCGCGGTATCGTACTTGGCACCGATCGGCGAACGTGCGCGCACCGCGGCGCGCTCGGCATCGGTGACCGTGCCGATGCGGCAGCCGGGCGACGCAATCAGCGCACGCTCGACCGGCAGCGGCACGCCGCCTTCCTGCAGTGTGGAGACGAGCGCCTCGCCGACGCCGAGCTGGGTGATCACCTCGACCACCTTGATCTTCGGATTCGGGGCGAACGTCTCGGCCGCAGCCTTGACCGCCTTCTGGTCGCGCGGGGTGAACGCGCGCAGCGCATGCTGGATGCGGTTGCCCATCTGGCCGAGGATCACATCCGGCAGATCGTCCGGATTCTGCGAGCAGAAATACACGCCGACGCCCTTCGAGCGGATCAGGCGCACGACCTGCTCGACGCGCTGGCGCAGCGCCGGCGGCGCGTCGTCGAACAGCAGGTGCGCCTCGTCGAAGAAGAACACCAGCTTGGGCTGATCGAGATCGCCGACCTCGGGCATCGTCTCGAACAGTTCCGACAGCATCCACAGCAGGAAGGTCGTATACAGCTTCGGCTTCAGGATCAGCTGGTCGGCCGCCAGGATGTTGACGATGCCGCGGCCGGAAAGATCCTGGCGCATGAAGTCGGCGAGATCGAGCGCGGGTTCGCCGAAAAACTGATCGGCGCCGGCTTGTTCCAGCGAGAGCAGCGCGCGCTGGATCGCCGCGATCGAGGTCGGCGAGATCAG
This sequence comes from Dokdonella sp., assembly GCA_036398455.1. Taxonomy (GTDB): domain Bacteria; phylum Pseudomonadota; class Gammaproteobacteria; order Xanthomonadales; family Rhodanobacteraceae; genus Dokdonella_A. Next base: position 9,133 of record DASWPR010000208.1, on the reverse strand, counting down.
GCCGTAGTGCTGCGAGAGGTCTTTCGCGTTCTCGCTCGCATACACGAGCAGCGCGCGCAGGTCCTTGAGGTCGAGCAGCAGCAGGCCTTCGTCGTCGGCCGCCTTGAAGACGACCTCGAGCACGCCGGACTGCACATCGTTGAGTTCGAGCAGGCGGCCGAGCAGGTTGGGGCCCATTTCGGACACGGTCGTGCGCACCGGATGGCCGGCCTTGCCGTAGATATCCCAGTACACGACCGGATTGGCCGTGGCGGTCCAGGCCAGCCCGAGCTTGTCGATGCGCGCCTTCAGCTTGTCGTTCATCACGCCGGCCTGCGACAGGCCGGCCAGATCGCCTTTGACGTCGGCCAGAAATACCGGCACGCCGAGTTTCGAAAAACCCTCGGCGAGCAGCATCAGGGAGACCGATTTGCCGGTGCCGGTCGCGCCGGCCACCATGCCGTGGCGGTTCGCATACTTCGGCAGCAGCCAGACTTCCTTGTCGCCTTTGCCGATCAGGATATCGCTCACGCGGTCTTTCCCCAGGGTTCGAACGGCCCTGATTGTAGCGAGGTTCGCCGCAGCAACGGTTGCCGCACCGCGCGCGCACAGGTAACGTGCCCGCGCCTTCCAGCGAGCCCTCTGCATCCGATGCGCGTTCTTCCCCGTCTTGCCGTCACTGCGCTTGTCACCCTGATTGCCGCCTGCGCCGGCACCCCGCGCAAACCACCGCCCGCTGCCCCGAAAATCGACGATGCCGCAGCGAATGTGCTGTACGAGCGCCTGGACCAGGACGGCACGCGCTATGCGGCCGGGCTCGATCTTGCGCGCGCCGGCAATACCGCGCAGGCGCAGAACGAAATCAAGGCCGCGCTCGACGACCTGCGCTCGGCGGCGACCCGCTGCGCCAGCGTCCCCGCGTGCGACCAGCAGCGTTTCGTCGCCGGTTTCGACGCCCTGCTGCGGCAGGGCATTGGCGGCCGCTCGGACGAGGCCGTCGAAGGCGACACCGGCGGCGAGACGCCGGAGGCGAGCGTGGAGGCCGGCGAAAAGTCACCGGTGGTGGCCTCGCTGCCGCAGCTCGGCCGCTCGATCACCTTGCTGAAAGGGCGCGAGCTGAGCGACATCATCGCGCTGAACGGCCCGGTCAAGGCGGCGCTGGAGGAATGGCTGACGCAGTACCGGCCGAACCTGATGGACGCCTACGAAAACTACGAATACATGCGCTATCTGATGTGGCCGGAGTACGAGAAAGCCGGCCTGCCCGAGGCGCTGCTGTTCGGCATGCTGGCGAAGGAGTCCGGCGGCAAGGTGCATGCGGTGTCGCGTTCGGGCGCGTCGGGCCCGCTGCAGTTCATGTATGCAACGGGCCTGCGTTTCGGCCTCGGCAGCGTCGACGGCTTCGACCAGCGCTTCGATGCGAAGCTCGCCGCGCGCGCGAACGCGGCCTATCTGAACGAGCAGCTAGCGATCTTCAACAACAACATCGAACTGGTGATCGGCGCCTACAACGGCGGCGAAGGCGCGATGCAGCGGCGCGCCGGCAAGGGCGGGGCGGTCAGCTTCTGGGACCCGCAGGTCTATTACGCAGTGTCGCAGGAGACGCGCGAATACGTGCCGATGGTGCTCGCGGCGGCGTGGCTGTTCATGCATCCGGAGCGCTACAACCTCGAATTCCCGAAGATTCCCGGTCATCCCGGCAGCATCACCTTGAAGCGGCCGGCGTCGATCGCCGAGCTCACCGTCTGCCTCGGGCAGGACGGCAACATGCACGACGGCTGGTTCCGCACCTTGCGCAATCTCAATCCGCAGCTTGATCCGCAGCGACCGGAACCGGCCGGCGCGAAGCTGTCGGTGCCGCTGCAACTGGAGAAGGTCTACGCACGCGACTGCGCCGACGGACGCTGGCCGACGCTCGCCGCCGACCTGCACTCGGCGGTAGTGCCGACGCCGACGCCGGTCGCGCTCGCGCAGGGCCAGCAGGTCGCGCGGCCGAAGACGAAGACGGTGGTCGTGCGCAAGGGCGATTCGCTGGCGTCGATCGCGCGCCACAGCGGCGGCTGCAGCGTGCAGGACATCGCCGCAGCCAATGGCCTGCGCGCCCCGCGTTATGCGATCAAGCCCGGGCAGACGCTGAAAGTGCCGTCCTGCGGGCATTGACGCGAAGAGGATTGAAACCGGGGCCGGCTGAAACCCCGCCGGCAGAAACAAAAACGGCGCGATCGTCTCGCGCCGTTGCTGATGGGCGGTGGTGGGCCGTACTCAGGCCGCTTCCGCCTCGCCCAGCATCCAGCGGTTCAAGTCCGCGGCCGGGATCGCTTCCTTCAGCGTGCGCAGCGAGCGCATCACCTGACGGTGCAGCTCCTGCTGCTCGGCGAACGGCGAATCCTTGGTTTCGTGATAGACCACGGTCAGCCACAAGGCCACGCCGCGCAGGCGCACCTGCAGGTTGTCCGAGCGCAGGCGTTCCAGGCCGATGTCGGCGCCGCTGCCCCACGGACGATACTTTTCCTCGGGCGGCGTCGCGTACAGATGCGGGAACTCGCTCTTCGAGGCGTTGGCGAATTCACGCAGTGAAATCGCGGCAAGCTGGCGCCGTGCATTCGGCGGCAACTGCTCAACTGCCCTGTTGATCTCGCGAAACTGACGGCGCAGCTGCATCGAGCGCGTCAGAGCGATCAGGCGGGTTACGAATTGCATCGATCCTTCCCCTCTAACAATTGCAATGGACCGAAGTCGGCGCTTCCGGTTAACGCAATTCTAAGCCCAAACGCAGCGAAAAGTCCGCTGCCTGCGTCACTAATCGTCGAACCGTGTCACATTTTGACGAGTGTTTCGGCGCCGACACGTTCGCCGACGCGCACGGCCTGCTCCGGTGCCAGCGTGCTGGAGATGATTCCGACCGCCTTCGGAAGCAGCACGATCGCCGTGGATCCCATGTTGAAACGCCCCATTTCGGCGCCGCGGGCGAGCCGGACGGCTCCATTGCGATAGTCGCGCCGAGTGATCGCCGAGGCGTACGGCGGTACTTCGACGCCGCGCCAGACGGTCTCGATCCCGGACACCAGCATCGCACCGACCAGCACGACCGCGAACGGCCCGTGCTCGCCGCGGAAATGGCAGACCAGGCGCTCGTTGCGGGCGAACAGGCGCGGGATCGACGCGACCGCGAACGGCGCGACGCTGAAGATGCGCCCGGGGATATGCACCGTCTCGACGAGTTCGCCGGCCAGGGGCATGTGCACGCGGTGATAGTCGCGCGGCGACAGGTACACGGTGAGAAAGCTGCCGCCGGCATAGGCGAGCGCGGCTTCGTCGTCGCCGAGCAGTTCGGCCGCGCTGAAGCTCTGTCCCTTGGCTTGCAGGATGCGGCCGTCCGCGATCGGACCGGCCTGGCTGATGCGTCCGTCGGCCGGGCAGATGATCGCGTCAAGTTCTGCGGGAGAGGGGCGCGCACCGGGTTTCAGCGCGCGCGTGAAGAACGCATTGAAGTGCGGATAGGAGAAAGGATCGGGGTTCTGCGCTTCGGCGAGGTCGACGCGGTAGCGCTGCACGATCTGGCCGATCAGGAAATTCTTCCACGGCGCGAATGTCCAGCGCGTCGCCCACAGCACGATGCGCGAGAGGAACCGGTGCGGCAGCGCGTACTGCAGCGCCGCCTCGAGCCCGAGGCGCGCCATTCAGCCGCCAACCCGCCCGGCGGCGGGCGAGGTCAGCGCGGTCAGGTCGGCAGCGATCCTGGCCGCTTCGAACGGCGGCCGGAACAGTCCGATCTGGCGGCCTTGCGGATCGATGATCACCGCGGCGGCGCTGTGGTCGACGGCATAGGTGCCGTTTTCCGGCGCGCCGCGCGAATAGACCAGGCCGAGCGCCCGCGTCAAGGCGGTCAGCTGGTCGTCGGTGCCGCTGGCTGCGACGAAATCCTTGCTGAAGTAGCCGACGTAGCGGGTCAGCGTCTCCGGCGTATCGCGCCCGGGGTCGACCGAAATGAAATCGAAGCGCAGCTTCGCCGCGGTGCCGGCGTCGAGCTGCTTCCAAACCTGCTTGAACGTGGTCAGCGTGGTCGGGCAGACATCCGGGCAATTGGTGTAGCCGAAGAATGCGATCGTCCAATGGCCTTTCCAGTCGGCCAGGGTCAGCGGCTGGCCGTCGCTGCGCGCGAGGCGGAAGTCCGGCAATGCGCGCGCGACCGGATAGAGAACCGCCGCTTCCAGCCGCGGTGGCGGCGCCGGTCCGAGCAGGCGCGCGCCGAACCAGAGGCCGAGCGCCAGCGCGAACGCAGCGATCAGGATCAGCCAGGTCGCCGAGACGCGACCGTATACGAGGGAGGAGTTCATCCGCCCATTATAGGCACCGCCTCTTCGCGCCAGCGGCGCCGCGACGCCGCGGCAGTCCGCGCGCAGCGGCCGGCGCCTTTATACTGTGCGACCTTCCGCAGCGCGGTTTCCCCCTCGTGACCAGCGAACTCGCCACGATCGTCGATTTCATCCGCTACGGCGCCAGCCGCTTCGGCGCGGCCGGCCTCACCTTCGGCCACAGCTACGACAACGCACTCGACGAAGCGACGCATCTGGTTCTGCACGCGCTGCATCTGCCGCACGACATCGCGCCGGCGTATGGCGTGGCGCACCTGACCGCGGTCGAAAAGCAGGCCGTGCTCGAACTGATCGAACGCCGCATCGCCGAACACCAGCCGGTCGCGTATCTCACCGGCGAGGCCTGGTTCGCCGGCCTCAAGTTCAAGTCCGACGGTCGCGCGCTGGTACCGCGCTCGCCGATCGCCGAGCTGATCCAGGCGGGCTTCTCGCCGTGGCTGGACGAACGCTCGGTCGAACGCGCGCTCGACCTGTGCACCGGATCGGGCTGCATCGGCATCGCGATCGCCGCGTACAACCCGCAATGGCAGGTCGATCTCGCCGACATCAGCGAAGAAGCACTGTCGCTGGCGCGCGAAAACGTCGAATTCCAGGATGTCGGCGAACGCGTCCGGGTGATTTCGTCCGATCTGTTCAGCGGACTCATCGGCGAACGCTACGACCTCATCGTCAGCAACCCGCCCTACGTGACCGAGCAGGAATACGCCACGCTTCCGGCCGAATACGGCCATGAGCCCGCACTAGGATTGCGCGCCGGCGAAGACGGTCTCGATTTCGCGCTGCGCATCCTGATCGAGGCGCCGGAGTTTCTCGGCGACGACGGCGTGCTGATCGTCGAGGTCGGCGAGAGCGAGCGCGCACTGATGCAGCTGCTGCCGGAAGTTCCGTTCAACTGGATCGAGTTCGATGTCGGCCAGATGGGCGTGTTCCTGCTCGACCGCCGCGATCTCATCGAGCATGCCGATGCGATCCGCGCGGCGGCGACAGGGCGCTTCACCAGCAGCTGAGTTTCGAAGGCGGCGCGCGCGTCATCGCACGCACGCTGTCGCCGGCGATGTCCAACCAGGCACTACGCGCAACCATGTCGAGCAATACCTTCGGAAAACTCTTCAGCGTCACGACGTTCGGCGAGAGCCACGGCGCGGCGATCGGCTGCGTGATCGACGGCTGCCCGCCGGGACTCGCGCTGGCGCCGGAAGAGTTCCGCACGGATCTGCAACGCCGCGCGACCGGACGCAGCCGCTACACCTCGCAGCGGCATGAAACCGACGAGGTCGAGATCCTGTCCGGCGTCTACGAAGGCCGCACGACCGGCACGCCGATCGCCTTGCTGATCCGCAATACCGATGCGCGCTCGAAGGACTACGGCAACATCGTCGAGACGTTCCGCCCGGGCCACGCCGACTACACCTACTGGCAGAAATACGGCATCCGCGATCCGCGCGGCGGCGGCCGTTCTTCCGCGCGCGAAACGACGATGCGCGTCGCCGCCGCCGTGGTCGCGAAGAAGTGGCTGGCCGAACGATTCGGCGTGCAGGTGCGCGGTCACCTCGCGCAGATCGGCGAGCTGGTGCCGCGCGCCTTCGACGAGGCGGCGGTCGAAGGCAATCCGTTCTTCTGGCCGGATGCCGCGATGGTCGGCGAACTCGAAGACTATGTGAATCGCCTGCGCAAATCCGGTGATTCGGTCGGCGCGCGCGTCACCGTCGTCGCCGACGGCGTGCCGCCGGGCTGGGGCGAACCGATCTACGGCAAGCTCGACGGTGAACTCGCCTCGGCCTTGATGTCGATCAATGCGGTCAAGGGCGTCGAGATCGGCGACGGCTTCGCCGCGGTCGCGCAGAAGGGCAGCGAGCATCGCGACGAGATCACGCCGCAGGGTTTCCTCTCCAACCATGCCGGCGGCATCCTCGGCGGCATCTCGACCGGACAGCGCGTGGTCGCGTCGATCGTGCTGAAGCCGACCTCGAGCATCCTGATCCCGGGACGCAGCGTGAATCTCGCCGGCGAAGCGGTCGAGGTCGTGACCAAGGGCCGCCACGATCCCTGCGTCGGCCTCCGCGCGACGCCGATCGCCGAGGCGATGGTCGCGCTCGTGCTGATGGACCAGGCGCTGCGCCATCGCGCGCAATGCGGCGACGTCGGCGCCATCGCGCCGCTGATTCCCGGCAGCATGGCATGAGCGATCGCATGAAGGTCTGGGTGACCCAGCCGGTGTTTCCCGATCTTGTCGCGCGCCTGCGCGACTATTTCGAAGTCGTCACGACCGCCGCGGTTACCGCCCACACGCCGGCTGAGATCGCCGCCGGCCTGCACGATGCCGACGGCGCGCTGGTCAGCATTCCCGATCGCATCGATGCCGCCGCCATTGCCGGCGCGAAGCGACTCAAAGCGATCGCGAACATCGGCGTCGGCTACAACAATCTGGATATTGCCGCATTGACGCAGGCCGGCATCGTCGCGGCGAACACGCCCGACGTGCTGACCGAAACCACGGCGGATTTCGCCTGGGCGCTGCTGCTGGCGACCGCGCGGCGCGTGACCGAGGCCGAGCGCTGGCTGCGCGAAGGGCAGTGGACGACCTGGTCGTTCGAGCTGATGCTCGGCCAGGACATCCACGGCGCCACCCTCGGCATCCTCGGCATGGGCCGCATCGGCCAGGCGATCGCGCGGCGCGCGCGGGGCTTCGGCATGCGCGTGCTCTATCACAATCGCTCGCGCGCCGCGGCCGAGATCGAACGCGACGGCCACGCGCAGTACGTCGACAAGGACACGCTGCTCGCCGCCAGCGACCATCTGGTGCTCGCGCTGCCGTATGCGGCCGCCAATCGCCACGCGATCGGCGCGCCCGAGCTCGCACGGATGAAGCCGACCGCCACCCTGGTCAACATCGCGCGCGGCGGCATCGTCGACGACGTGGCACTCGCTGCCGCGCTGTCCGCGGGAAAGCTTGCCGGCGCCGGCCTCGACGTCTACGAGAACGAGCCGCGCGTGCATGCCGATCTGCTCGCCTGCCGCAATGTCGTGCTGACGCCGCACATCGCGAGCGCGAGCGCGGCCACGCGTCGCGCAATGGTCGCCCTGGCGATCGACAACCTCATCGCGGCGCTGGGCCAGGGCCCGCATGCCGGCCATCCGCTCAGCGCGATCAATCCAGAGGCGCCGGCGAAGCGCAGTATTGCGGCGCGCGGTTCCTGAGCGGCGCGCTGTTCCCGATTCACCGATTCCCGGACGACAACATGAGCAACAGGACGAACTACAACGTAGCGATCGTGGGCGCGACCGGCGCCGTCGGCGAAACCCTGCTGGCGGTGCTGAAAGAGCGCAAATTTCCGATTGCCGAACTGGTGCCGCTGGCGAGCCAGCGTTCGGCCGGCAGCACGGTCACCTTCGGTGATCGCGAAGTCAGCGTGCGCGACCTCGCCACCTACGACTTCAACGGCATCGACATCGCGTTCTTTTCCGCCGGCGGTTCGGTCTCGCGCGAACACGCGCCGCGCGCGGCGGCGGCGGGTGCGGTGGTGATCGACAACACCTCGGAGTTCCGTTATCAGGACGATATCCCGCTGGTCGTCAGCGAGGTCAATCCGCATGCGATCGCGCAGTACACGAAGCGCGGCATCATCGCCAATCCCAATTGCTCGACGATGCAGCTGATGGTCGCGCTGGCGCCGATCCAGCGCGCGGTCGGCATCGAACGCATCAATATCGCGACCTACCAGTCGGTGTCCGGCACCGGGCGGCGCGCGATCGACGAACTCGGCCGCCAGACCGCAGCGTTGCTGAACTTCCAGGGAGCCGAGGCGGAGGTCTATCCGGTGCAGATCGCGTTCAACGTGATCCCGCACGGCGGCGACTTCCTCGACAACGGCTACACGACGGAAGAAATGAAGATCGTCTGGGAGACGCGCAAGATCCTCGAGGACGAGCGCATCCAGGTGAATGCGACCTCGGTGCGCGTGCCGGTGTTCTACGGCCACTCCGAAGCCGTGCACATCGAGACACGCGAAAAGATCAGCGCCGCCGATGCGCGCGCGCTGCTTGAAAAAATGCCGGGCCTGGTCGTCGTCGACGAGCGCCGCGCGGGCGGCTATCCGACGCCGGTCACGCACGCGGCGGGCAAGGACGAGGTATTCGTCGGCCGCATCCGTGAGGATATTTCACATCCGCGCGGGCTCGATCTGTTCGTGGTTTCCGACAATATCCGCAAGGGCGCGGCGCTCAATGCGGTGCAGATCGCCGAGCTGCTCGCCAGGGACCATCTGTAGTGTGACCGGCTCGACGCTTTTGCGCCGATCGGCGTCGCGCTTCAAAAAGGTTTTGTGGCCTGCGTCGGACATTCCGATCTGTTGGGAAATCGCCTGCAGACCCGAGAGTTACGATTATGTTATAAGGCCGCTTCGAGATGTACCCGAATCCGGGTTCGGCCTATTCGCCTAGGGGGGCACGCTTCAATGAAACGACCGCTGCAACTGCCGCTTGCGATCGCGCTCGCGCTGGGCGGAACGAATGCTCTGGCGCTGGGTCTCGGTCCGGTGCACGTCAATTCCAAGCTCAATCAACCGCTCGATGCCGAGATTCCCGTGCTGCAGGGCGGCGCCGGCGAAGCCGAAGGCCTGCTCGTCAACCTGGCAGCCGCCGAGGATTTCGATCGCATCGGCCTCAACCGTTCGCGCCTCAATGTGCCGCTCGAGTTCAGCCTGGGCAAGAATGCCAAGGGCGAGCCGGTCATCAAGGTCACCAGCAAGGAACCCGTGCGTGACAGCTTCCTCGACTTC
>DASWPR010000207.1:0-2388 GCA_036398455.1 Dokdonella sp. | reverse complement strand
ACGGTCGTTTCGTCCGCTTCTCCGAGGATGCGCACCGGGATCGCAACCGCCTTGCCGGCCGAGACCTGGAACACGTGTACCTCGTCGTCGTCGCCGATCAGCGCATCGCGCGGCAGCAGCCAGCCTTTCCATTCGCCGATCGCGATATCGGCGCGATAGCCTGCGCCGACCCGCAAGGCGCCCTCGCCCGCGATCTGAACATCGACCAGGCGCGTGCGTGGATTGAGCGCCGCACCGATGCGCTGCACACGACCGTCGAGTGTCGCGCCGCCATCGAGCGGATGCAGACGCACGCGCGCGCCGGGCTGGATCTGCGCCAGCGCATCGGTTTCCACGCCCGCGGCGAGCACGAGGCCGTCCGCGCGATCGAGCACGAGGAGCGGCGCGCCCGCAGCGAGCGTGTCGCCCTGGTTCGCGTTGAGCGCGGCGACGATACCGTCGTACGGCGCCTTCAAGGTCACCAGGCCGCGATCGCCCTGCTGGCGGTGCAGCGCGTCGAGCGCGGCCTGCGCATCGCCGACGGCCTTGTCGGCCTGCTGCCACTGATCGCGCGTCGCCAGTTGCTGCGCCAGCAGACTCGCGGCGCGCTTGCGCTGTTCGCGCGCGAGCTCGAGCGCGCTGACCGCCTGCGTGTAGGCCGCGAGCGCCGCGGGCGTCGCGCTGAATTCGAGCAGGACCTGGCCGCGACGGACCGATTCGCCGGCCATGACGAACCAGCGCGCGACCTGCCCGGGCGTCTGGATGTTCAGCGTGTCCGTCGCGTCCGGCGCCGGCGCGACGCTGCCCCAGGCGCTGATGGCGTGCGCCAGGCTGCCTTGCCTGGCGGCAATCGTGGCGACGCTCGCCGTCGCCGGCTTCGCCGCATCGGCAGCGCCTTGCGCGAATGCCGCATTCGCCAGCATCAGCACGCAGAACAGAGCCGAAGGTAGAGACGTTCTCATTGCACGGTGTCCTGCGGAAGAGTGGTGGGCATGCCGCTTCCGAGCAGGGTTGCGAGCGCGACCTGCTGCTCCGCGAGGTTCTGCTCCAAGGTGATCGCAGCGGCCTCGCGTGCGAGCGCCGTGGTGGCGAAGTCGGTGTAGCTGCGGGTGTCCAGGTTGCCGTCGAGCCAGGCGGCGTGTCCCCGGGCGGCCATCGTCCGGGCCGTGTTCAAGCTCGCCGCGAGTGCATCGAACTGATCGAGTGCGAGGCGCTGTTCGGCCAGCAGCGCATCGATTTCCTGTCGTGCCGTCGTGATGCGCACAGCGTATTCGTCGTGCAGCTGCTGGCGCGTCGCCGCGGCGATCGCGATGCCGCCCTGGTTGCGATCGAAGACCGGCAGATCGAAGCCGATCTGCGGTCCGCGGTTGCGCACCGCGCTGTTGTCCTGCGCCGCCGCGATACCGAGCGACAGGGTCGGAAACTGCGCGAGCACGGCGGCGCGCAAGGTCGCTTCCTGCGCGCGATAGCCCAATTGCAATGCCAGCAGATCCGGCCGGCGCTGCGCGAGGTCCGCCGCCTGCGCACGCACCTCGGCCTCGTCCAGCGATACCGGCGGCAGCGTTGCCGGCAGTGGCAGCTGCGCGTCGGGCGGCAGGCCGAGCAGGGCGGCCAGTTGATGCTGGCGCGCGAGCTGGCTGCGCTGCGTGTCGCTGCACGCGGTGCGCGCATCGGCGCTGGCCGCCAGCAGCGGTGCGGCTGCGGTGAGATCGCTGCTGCCGGCGGCGATGCTTCGTTGCGTGCGCGCGAGTGCGTCGTCGAGCAGATGCGTGGCCGTTTCCTGCACGGCCTGCAGGCGCGCGCCTTCGATGAGGTCCACGTAGAGCAGGCGTGCTTTCGCGAGGGTTTGCCATTCCTGCCAGAGCAGGCTGGCGTCGATCGCCTGCGCGCCGGCTTGGGCGGCCTCGCGCTTCGGTGCCAGCGTCAGCAATGCCTTCACGTCGAGACTGAGCGCCGCCGTCCACGCGGTCGTGAAGCCGCTGCCGGATACCAGGTAACCGCGACTCGCGCTCGCACTCGGGTTTGGCAGCAGGCCGGCTTGCAGCAGCTGCGCGGCAGCCACGCCGTGTTGCGAGCGCGCGGCGCGCAACTCCGGGTTGTTCGCGAGCACGAGGTGGTCCAGCGTCGGCCGATCGATCGGCGTGTGCAGATCCGCGGCGCCGTCGAGTTCCTCCAGCGACGTCTTCGTCGCCATCGCTGCCGGCAGCGGCATCGGCGCATAGGTCGCGCAACTGGCGACAGTCAGCATCGACGCCAGCAGGCACAGGTGCATGGCTGCTTTCGATGCGTGCTGAAAGAGCCGTCCATACGTTCGGGCGGCAGCTCGCACGATCGCGCTGCAGCCCCTTGCCCTACGCACGGCACCGCCGCGAGCGTGGCGGCGACGTCGACAGGCGAACGCACGGCACG
>DASWPR010000206.1:0-3598 GCA_036398455.1 Dokdonella sp. | reverse complement strand
TGGGTGCCGTTTCGTGCGCCGGATTTTGTGGCGACGTTGGATACGCTGAAAAATCTTTGGGCGCGCCCGGGGTTCGATTTCGTGTTCGCCCATCCAGGCATTGCGATCATCGCGCTCGGCAGTTTGGCTTGGTGCCTGCTCGATCGTGGGCGGCGCGTGCAGAACTGGCTGGTCGAGCGCGCCTCGTGGCCGCTGGCCGCTGCATGCGCCGGCGTGCTTGCGATCGCGCTGGAACTGCTTGCGCAAGTCGACGCGCAGATTCCGTTCGTCTACTTCCAGTTCTAGTACTTCCGGTACCGATACGTCCGGATAGCGCCTAGCCGCGCAGACCGAGCCGCTTGCGCTCCATCCGGCGCAGGAACTCGTCCATGATGCGGCGATACAGATCCTCGCCGAGATAGGCATCCTCGACCCCGGCGTCGATCGACGGGTTGTCGTTCACTTCGATGACCACGGCACGGTCGCCGGCCTGCTTCAGGTCGACGCCATACAGGCCGTAGCCGATCGGCGCGGTCGCGCGCTGTGCCAGCTTGACGATCTCCGACGGCGCCTCGCGGATCGGCAGCGTCTCGAAGCCGCCCGACTTCGCGGTGCCCTTCGCGCCGTGGTTGTAGATCTGCCAGTGCCCGCGCGACATGAAGTACTTGCAGGCATACAGCGGTTCGCGATTGAGGATGCCGATGCGCCAGTCGTATTCGGTGAACATGAATTCCTGCGCGAGCACCAGCGCGGTGTGCTGGAACAGGTCGTCGGCGGCCTTCTTCAACTGTGCGGCGTCCTCGACCTTGACGATCCCGCGCGAGAACGAACCGTCCGGAATCTTGAGCACGATCGGAAAGCCGAGCACATCGGGAAGCTCGGCCAGCTTCTTCGGCTCGTCGCGGTAGAGGATCTCGGTGCGCGGCGTCGGCAGCTTGCGCGAGCGCAGCAGGTCGTGCAGATAGATCTTGTTGGTGCACTTCAGGATCGAGCTGGGGTCGTCGATGACGACCATGTCTTCCTTCTCGGCTTTGTTGGCGAAACGGTAGGTGTGGTTGTCGAGCGCGGTCGTCTCGCGGATGAACAGGCCGTCGTATTCGGCCAGCTTGGTGTAGTCGTTCTTCGAGATCGTATCGACTTCGATGCCGAGCTCGGCGCCGGCTTCCACGAACGCCTTCAGCGCGCGCTTGTTCGACGGCGGCATCGACTCGTTCGCATCGGCCAGCATGGCGAGGTCGAAGCGGAACTTCCTGCGCGCGCGCGGCTTGCGCCAGAGTTTCTTGGAGAACTTGTCGAGCGCCTGCGCGAAGGCGTCTTCCTGCGAATCGGACAGCGTGTGCAGGCCGGTCGGCTTGATCGCGGCGATCTGCCAGACGCGTTCGCGCTCGAACTCGATGCGCAGGATCGGGCAGGGAAAGGTTTCGAAAACCTGGCGCGCGATGTCCTCGAGGCTTTCCGAAGCGGTCTCGCCGAAATACACCAGCACGCCGAAGTCGGTCGTGTCGCGTCCGCCGTCGGGCAGGAACTTCTGCAGTTTCTGGTTGAGGTCGTCGATATCGAGGCCGTACAGCGAGCGCCGGCGCAGGTCGTTGATCGCGCGCACCGACGGAATCACCTTGTGTCCGCGCGCCTCGGCCAGCAGCGAAACGTAATAGCCGGTGCCGAGATACTTGTAGCTGCGGCACAGGTTGATGACCTGGGTGCGCTCGTCGTCGCTGCCGATCGGCTGCTTCAGGTAGTCCTGTGCAGTGACGACGTTGTCGGACGGGTAGTAGGAACCCCAGTCCGACGCCTTTTCCACGACGATGACGAGCCGACTCATGCGCTCAGCTTGGCTGGAAACTCGAACGGGTGGCAGGCGTCACGGCGGTCATGCGCGAGCGGCGACAACGGCGGTGGCGGATGGGTGGGCATGTTGGGGCGCGAAGTGTGACACAGGCTCGCGCAGGCGTGCAGCAGGCCGCCGTGGCTCCCGCCGCGATGAAGCAAACATGAACGATTGCGTCTTCGTCATTGCGGTGTCCACGTTGCTGCACTAGGCTGCGCGCCGTGCTCGCGCCGGCCATCCCATTGTTCGACCCGGAAGCCTCGCCTGGCGAGGTGCATCTGCGGCGCGCGACGATCAACGATCTCGATGCGCTCGTCGAGCTGGAGAACGCTTCGTTCGCCGTCGAGCGGATGAGCGCGCGCCAATGGCGCCGGCATCTGGAAAGCCTCAGTGCGGAGATCTTCGTGGCGATCCGCGAACGCCGCGTCGTCGGCGCCGCCGTGCTGTTCTTCCGGCGCAGCCATCGCGTCGCGCGCCTGTATTCGATCGCGGTCGCGGCGAGCGAACGCGGCCGCGGCATCGGCGAAATTCTGCTGGGTGCGCTCGAGCAGTCGGCGCGCCGGCGCGGCTGCCGCGTGCTGCGCCTGGAAGTGCGTGCCGACAATGCCGCCGCGCAGCGTCTTTACGAACGCAACGGGTATCGCCGCTTCGGCCTCAGGTCCGCCTACTACGAAGACGGCCAGGATGCGTTCCGCTACGAGAAGGCCCTGATCGCCGCCGTCCGTTGAGCGACGCGCCCGCCACCGCCTGATTCAGCCGTCACCCCAATTCAACTTCGCTTTCGTCGCTGCGTCGGCCGGCCGCGCGACGAGGCCGCCGGTGGCCGCCAGCGTGACGCTGTAGTGGCCGCCGTCGACCAGCGGCAGGTACGCCGCGCTGCCGTAGTCCGCATCGACCCAAGGCAGCCAGCGCGGATAGCGCTGCTTGAGATGCCACAGATCGAAAGCCTGCATCGGCGTCAGCGCCACCACGCTCTTCGGTGCTTCGCGCTCCGCCGCGACGTCGCGGTAGCGCCCGCTGATGCGATCGAGCTGATACAGCGGCGGTGCGCCGAGCACGACCGCGCGTACATCCCACTTGATCACGCGCGCATCGAGTTGCCAGTCGTCGCCGGATAGCTCGACCTCGCGCCGGGCGCCGTCCGGCGTGGTGACGGTGACGGCATAGCGCTGCGGCGCGAGTTCGCGCGCATCGAGCGTGGCGATCGCCGCCTCCACTGCGAGACGTCGATAGCCGAGCAAGGCGGTGCCGCCGAACGCCGCCAGCAGCGCGAGCAGCAGGAAGACCAGGCACCACAAGGCCCGATGGCTGGCCGCGAACCGCCGCCGGCTGCGCCAGTGCCGGCGCGCGCCGGCGCCTTGCACGACGGCGACCAGCGCGCAGATCGCGGCAAGCAGGAACAGGGCGGTCAGGAAGGTCGTCAGCGGCATGGCCCCAAGCATAGCCGCCCGGATGCTGAGCGGTCGTTATACTGCGCACACGCCTTCGCAGGACCCTGCCCATGTCGTCGTCCCGCTCGATCCTTCGCCCGTCCGCCCTCGCCCTGACCGTGCTGCTGCTCGCCGCGTGCGGCAACAAGGGCGATCTGGTCAAGCCGACGCCGAAACCGGCTCCGGCGCCACCGCCCGCGACCCCCGCGACGTCCGCCACTCCGGCGGCGGACGCCGCCCAGCACTGAGGCGGTCGCGCGCGTGGGCCTTCGTTTCAGCAAGATGCACGGCCTCGGCAATGACTTCGTCATCGTCGATTGCCGCACCCAGCCGTTCGCGCTCGACGCGAGCGCGATCCGCC
>DASWPR010000205.1:0-14357 GCA_036398455.1 Dokdonella sp. | reverse complement strand
GGCCCAGGCGCGCCAGCGCCACGCAGCGGCTGCGCTGCGCGAACGCGTGCAGCAGCGGGTCGGCTTCGGCCGACACGTCGGCGGCGAGTTGCGCGAGCTGCTTCTGCGCCGCTTCGGAATCGCCCAGGTCGACATCGATCTGCGCCCGCCGAAGACGCACCTGCGCCATCTGCTGCAGCGAAGGCGTGGCGGCGTCGATCAACGCGCGCGCCTGCGCCGGCTGGCGCGCCAGCCGCGCCGCGTCGATCCGCTGCAGCAGCTCGGCTTCGGACAGATGCGCCGCATCGGCGAGCACCGCCGGCGCACGCCGTGCGAGCAGTTCCAGCAGGCGGTCGCTGACGGTGCCCGCGGCGGTGATGACATTGTCGGCCTGCGCTTCGACGATGCGCGTCTGCCCGGCGGCATCGATCAGCTCGGCGCGCACGATCCAGTCCGAGCCGGAACGCCGCACCGCCGGCACGATCAGGCGGCTGCGCTCGGTGACGCCGCGCACGCTCGCCAGCGCGGCCTCGCGGCGGGTACCGGCCGGCACCAGGCGCACCACGTTGTCGCTCGGCAGCACCGCAAGGCCGGCGGTCGCCAGGCGCGTCGCCAGGATGTCCATCAGGCCGAGCCGCAGCCAGGCATCGTCGGACGACGCGACCACTTCGGCCGGCAGCACCGCGATCACGCCGACCGGGCGATCGGCCGCCGCGGCAGCCGTCTCGGCGCCCGTCTCGAGCGCTGGCCCGGAATGCCGCCAGGGCGCGAAGTAGGCGGATGCGGCCAGCAGGGCGAGTGCGGTGGCGCCGGCGAACACGATCCAGCGCGGACGCGCGCGGCGTTCGGCGACGGGTCTGGCTGCCTCGATCGTTTCATCGGCGACGCCCGGCACGACGACCGCTGCCTCCACGGCCGGCGCGTCGGGCGCGCCGACGACCTGCGTCTGCGCGGTCCAGCGGTAGCCGAAGCGCGGCACCGTGCGCAGGTAGCGCTGGTTTTCGCCGTCGTCGCCGATCGCGCGGCGCGCGGTCAGGATGGTCTTGCCGAGCGCCGCATCGCTGACGCTGACCTTGCCCCACACCGCGGCGACGAGTTCGTCGCGACCGACGGCGCGATCGCGATGCTGGATCAGGTACGCGATGCAGTCGAACACCAGCGGCGCCAGGCTGACCGCTTCGCCGTCGCGCAGCAGCGTGCGCAAGGAGAAATTGATCGTGCAGCCGCCGAATTTTACGACCTGGGCCATGCCGTCAGATTACCAGCGGCGTGGCGCCCGCGCGGCCGCGCGCGGCACGCCGGCGAACGCCTAGTAGGCGAACTCGCCGAACAGCGGATCGACGCTGCCCTGCCACGGGCCATGGAACAGTTCGAGCTTGCGTTCGGCCGGCGTCTGGTTCGCATCGACGATCTGCAGCAGGGTGTCGAGGAAGATGCTCTCGTCGGCGCCGTGACTGTTCGCAATCGCGCGGCGCTGCAGGCCCTGCACCGCGATCTTCACCGCCTCGGTCGCCAGCTCGCGCACGGTGCCGGTGCGGAACGGCAGCTTCAGCGCATGCCTGGGCACGCCGTCGCGCAGCGCGTGGCGCTCCGCACGCGTGAAATCCTTGACCAGGTCCCAGGCCGCATCGAGCGCGGTCTGGTCGTACAGCAGCCCGACCCAGAACGCCGGCAGCGCGCACAGGCGGTTCCACGGACCGCCGTCGGCGCCGCGCATCTCCAGGAATTTCTTCATGCGCACTTCCGGGAACGCGGTCGTCATGTGGTCGGCCCAGTCGCGCAGGGTCGGCTTCGCGCCCGGCAGTTCGGCCAGGTCGCCGGCGAGGAACTTGCGGAACGACTTGCCGGCGAGGTCGATGTACTCGCCATCGCGGTAGCTGAAATACATCGGCACGTCGAGCAGGTAGTCGACGTAGCGTTCATAGCCGAAGCCGTCCTCGAACACGAAGTCGAGCATGCCGGTGCGGCCGGCATCGGTGTCGGTCCAGATGTGCGAACGGTAGCTCTGGTAGCCGTTCGGCTTGCCTTCGGTGAACGGCGAATCGGCGAACAGGGCCGTCGCGATCGGCTGCAGGGCGAGGCCGACGCGGAACTTCTGCACCATGTCCGCTTCGCTGGAGAAGTCGAGGTTGACCTGCACGGTGCAGGTGCGCGTCATCATGTCGAGGCCGAGCGAGCCGACCTTGGGCATGTAGTCGCGCATGATCCTGTAGCGGCCCTTCGGCATCCACGGCATTTCGTCGCGGCGCCATTTCGGCTGGAAACCCATGCCGAGGAAACCGACGCCGAGTTCGTCGGCGACGGTCTTCACTTCGCGCAGGTGCTGCGACACTTCGGCGCAGGTCTGGTGGATCGTTTCCAGCGGCGCGCCGGAGAGCTCCAGCTGGCCGGCCGGCTCCAGCGTGACCGAGGCATTCTCGCGCGCGAGCGCAATCAGCTTGCCGTGCTCCTCGATCCGCTGCCAGCCGAACCGCGTCATGCCTTCGAGCAGCACGCCGATGCCCTGCGGGCCTTCCCAGGTCGGCGGACGCAGGTCACCGAGACGGAAGCCGAACTTCTCGTGCTCGGTGCCGATGCGCCAGTCGGCGGGCGGCTTCTCGCCGGAGGCGATGTACTCGACCAGCTCATTGCGGCCGGAGATCGGGGTTTCTTTGACGGCGGAAGGTCCGGACACAGTGAAGCCTCGACGGAGAGGCCGGCATCATGGGGCCTCGAAGCTGCGGTTAAAAGGGTGCCTCCTGCGATGGGACGCCATCGGCTGCGCACATCCGATGGGCGAAACGCCGCTCTTCACTGCATCGTTCGCATCCGCACGGCGCGTGCGGGCGCGATCGGCACGGCTAGCCGTGCGCTGCGGGCGGCGACGGCCAGTTCTCGCCGAACCACGCCTTCGCTTCCTCCACGAAGGCAAGCTGCACGACCGACAGCGCGCGTTCCTGCGGATAGGCGAGCAGGATGCGCTGCAGCGGCAAGGCGTCGGAGATGGTCTTGCGCACCAGCGGCTGGCCGTCGTAGCTGAAATCGCCGTACGGGCGCGAGTAGGCGACCGCAATGCCGAAATGGTTGGCGACCATGCTGCGCTGGAGCTCGAACGAGCCGGTGCTCACCGCACGCGTCGGGCGCACGTTGCACTGGTGGAACAGCTCCAGCACGTGCTGCCAGCTCTGCGCCTGGTCGGTCATGATCAACGGTTCGCGCGCGAGTTCGGCCATGCTGACGCTGTCGCGCGCGGCCAGCGCATGGTCGGCCGGCAACACGGCCTGCGGCGCCAGTTCGCACAGGATCGTCGTGGCGACCGTCGCCGGCAGGCCGAGGTCGTAGGTGATCGCGATGTCGATCGCACCTTCGTCGAGGCGGCGGCCGATCGTGTCGAAGCCTTCCTCGCGCACGATCACGCTGATCGCCGGCGACTTCACGCGCAGGCGCGCGAGGATCGGCGGCACGCAGTACGGCGCCAGATCTTCGAAGCAGCCGAGCACGAATTCGCCGCTCAGCGCCGTGCTGTCGCCGGCCAGCGTCTCCAGCGCCTCGACTTCGGCCAGCACCAGTTTCGCCTTCGCGATCACGCTCTGTCCGAACGCGGTCAGCGACACCCCGGTGCCGCGCTGGCGCACGAACACCTGGCGGCTGAAATGCTCCTCGATCTGATTGATCGCCATCGAAATGGACGGCTGCGAGGTATGCAGCGCCTTCGCCGCTTCGGTCAGATTGCCGTGGCGTGCAGCGGCGATCGCATAGCGCAGCTGGCGCAGAGTCAGATTCATGGGCGTCCTGGGTGAAACGTCGGGCTGGCACCGATCTTACCGGGCGCAGCCGCGTGCGCCAGGCCGCTCGTCATCGGTTTTCCTGATGAGCCACCTAGCAATTCAATATTTTATTTTCGAGTCGTCCTGATTGCACACTCGGGACGACAGGAAGACGGATAGATAGATGGACGTCTATTTGTCGCCAGGGGAATTCAGCGGGTCCTCTTCCAATCCAGCGGCGGCGCGCAGGCGCCTCCGGTCGTTTCCTCGCAACTTCAATGGGCTCGGGCAGATGACATTACTAAGCTATGTGCGGTTGCCACTGGTCGCTTCGCTCGCCGCACTGGCGACCCTGGCGACCGGCGCGACCACGGCGCCACCGATTCATACCACACCCGTCACGCATGTCGGCACCTCGACGAAAGTCGCGTTGCACACGTTGTCGGACGGCACGCTGTACGACCAGCTCGCCAGCGGCAACGTCTACGGCGCATTCGTCAACGACGTGCTGGCGCCGCCGCCGACGATCGCCAACAGCTCGGTCGGCGCTGATGATTTCGTCGTCGGCGACGCAGCCGGCTGGACGATAACCTCGTTCGTGTTCAGCGCATTCGGACCCGGCATGACGGTGCCGCCGGCCATCACGCTGAATGTCTACGCGGACGACGGCGCAGGCCGGCCGGCGGCGACGGCCGCCTGCTCGGCGGCGGCGACGCCGGTGTCGTACGTCGGCGCACCGACCTACCAGATCACCGCCGCGCTGGCGACGCCGTGCGCACTGCCGGCAGGCACCTACTGGGTCGCCTGGTCGTTCGACGACGTCGACCTCACCAGCGGCGTGTGGGGCTGGTGGGGACAAGGCAGCACGCTGCACAACCAGCCGGCGCTGTGGTGGAACCCCGGCGGCAATCTGAGCGAGTCGTGCTCGGCGAACTGGAGTCCGTTTGCCGACTGCGGCATCTACGATGCGAGCCTGCAGGACTTCGGCTTCGCCGTGGTCGGCCACGTCAACGGCGACAGCAGCGGGCTTTCGGTCAGCGTCGGGCTCGCGCCGTTCGGCGGCGATCCGAACGAGTGTGGCAGCGCGAGCAGCGTCGAGGTCAACGTCGGCGACCAGGTCAATGTCTGCTACACGCTGAGCAACGGCGGCACGCAATCGCTCGCGTACCAGTCGCTGGTCGACAGCGTCGATGGCGCGATCGTCACCTACGATCCGACCACGATCGCACCGGGCCAGAGCCACAGCTACGTGCGCACGATCGTCGCCACCGGCGACAGCGACCGCACGGCGAGCTGGACCGGCTACGCGCAGATCGCCGGCTACGCCTACGACGACAGCGCCGCGCCGGACTTCATCGACATCTCGGGCAGCGGCACCGATACCGGCATCATCAACGGTGCAGGCGGCAGCTCGGACCCGAACAACATCGGCGAAGTGACCGCGGACTTTCCGCTGAGCTTCTACGGCCAGACCTCCACCGCGCTGTGCCTCAGCGCCGACGGCCTGATCCTGTTCGCCGATCCGACCTGCGCGCCGCCCTCGCCGGGCACGGAGCCGCCTCCCGGCTACGCCTTCAATCAATCGATTCCCGTGTCCAACGTGAGTTTGTTCGGCATCGAGGTGCCGACCATCCTCGCGCCGTACTGGATGAACTTCGACAACGGCCCGGGCCGCCTCTACACGCAGACGCTGGGCACCGCGCCCAACCGCACGTTCGTGGTGCAGTGGAACGACGTCTACAGCTACGTGACGGCAACCGTGGGCGCGACCTTCGAAGTCGTCTTCTCCGAAAGCAGCCCGACCATCCGCTACGAGTATCAATCGACCGGCTTCGGCGGCAACGGCGGCGACGACGGCGCCTGGGCGACGGTCGGCCTGCAAGGCGATCCGAATGGCCTCTACACGAGCTATTCGTACTCGCAGCCGTCGCTGCATGCCAATTCGGCGATCCATTGGAACTACACGGCGTCGGTCAGCTCCAGCGCCGACAGTGGTTCGGTGCACATCTCGGCCGGCGACCCGACCCTGGCGGTCGCGCAGACCCAGCTCTCGGCCGTGGTCGCACCCGGTGCCACCGCGACGCGCACGCTGTCGATCGCCAACAGCGGCAATCGCGACCTGCACTGGAACCTCGGCGAGGCGCCGGGCGGTTCGAGCGCGCATTTCCCGAAGACGCCGCGCTATGTCGCGCCGGCTGCGTCCGCAACGCCTTCGCTCGCTCCGCGCAGCCTTGCCGGCGCACGCAGTGCACAGCGGCCGGCCGCAGGCGGCGCACCGCACGCAATCGCCGGCGGCGGCTTCGCGGTACCGGCCTACGGCGTCAGTTCGCTGCTGCCGGGCCTGGTCAACTTCGATGCGCTCGATCCCGCCGGAAGCTATACGCCGATCAACGACAGCACCGACTGGATCTACGCGGCCGGCTTCATCGGCAACGACTTCAGCAAGCTGTGGGTGATCATCGATGACAGCTGGGACTTTCAGCCGGGCACCTACGGCACCATCGACGTCGCCACCGGCGAGTTCACCTCGCACGGGGTGATCGCCGGCGGCGCGACCTCGAGCTGGGCCGGGCTGGTGCAGGATCCGCTCACCGGCACGGTGTATTCGGCCAACTTCCTCGATGCGCCCGGCAGCGCCAACGCCACGCTGTACTCGATCGACCTCGACGCCGGCCAGGCCAGCCGCATCGGTGCCATCGATGGTCCCGGCGTCAATCCGGTGCGCTACATTCCGAGCATCGCGATCTCGCCGGCCGGTTTGATGTACGGCCTGGATCTGTACGGCCAGAGCCTGCTCGCGATCGACAAGAGCAGCGGCGCGGCCAGCGTGATCGAGTCGCTCGGACTGAATGTGCAGTTCATCCAGTCGTTCGCGTTCGACAACCAGAGCGGCGATCTCTACTGGGCCGCGCTGTATGTCGACGGCGGTGGCAACACGGTCGGCGAAATGCGCGTCATCGATCCGCTGACGGCGGCCTCGCAGGCGATCGGCGCGTTTCCGCCGGCCGGCGAATTCCCGATCGACGAGATGAGCGCGCTGGCAATCGCCAAGCCCGCGCTGGGCTGCGCTGCGCCCGGCGACGTGCCGTGGCTGACGCTGAGCCCGACCAGCGGCACCATCGCTGCCGGCGGCGATGCGCAAAGCGTCACCGTATCGCTCGACGCGACCGGCCTCAGCGACGGGCTGCACCAGGCGACCATCTGCGTGTTCAGCGACGATCCGCGTCATCGCGCGATCCCGGTGCAGGTGGCGTTCGCGGTGACCAGCGAGACGCCGCTGTACGACCAGACCGTGGCCGATACCTCGCTGCACGCGTTCAACAACACCATCGTGGCACCGCCGGAAACCGAAGGACTTTCCGCCGAAGGCGCCGACGACTTCGTCATCAGCGGCAACGGCTGGTCGGTGACCGGCTTCCAGTTCACCGCCTACGGCAACGGCGACAACCCGCTGCCGCCGACGGTCAACGTGCGCATCCTGGCCGACAACGGCAGCGGGCGTCCGGCGGACGAGGCGATCTGCTCGGCCAGCGGTGTCTCGGCGATCGCGCTGGATGCGGCGAACCAGATCGGCGTCTTCCTGCCCGCCGTGTGCGACCTGCCGGCCGGCACCTACTGGGTCGCCTGGTCATTCGCCAACGTCAATATCGCTTCGCCGATCCTCGGCTTCTGGGGCGCGACCACCGAGCTGCACAACCAGCCGGCGCTGTGGCACAACCCCGGCGGCATGCTCGGCTCGGGCTGTTCGGACTGGTCGACGTTCGACCAATGCCCGAGCCAGTTCGACGCCAGCGCGAAGGACTTCAGCTTCAGCGTGCTCGGCACGGTCGACACCCTCGACTGCAGCGATGTCGTATTCGCCGACGGTTTCGACGCCGCGTCCGGCGGCTGCGCGAAACGCGCGAAGGCCGATTGAGTCATGCCCGCGGGGCGGCCATGCCGTCCCGCGGGCATCGTCGCGCCGATGCATGGCGCGGCGATGCCGCCTCCTTCCGCTTCGTCACCATCGGGCGTCACTGCGCGCGCGAACGGACATGCCGAACGCATCACTCGCGTACGCCTCCAGGAACTTCATCGCGCTTCATCCGGGCACCGCGCCGTTCGCCGCCACGTGCGACGGCGGCCTCGTCCAGCGAGCTCGGACGAGGCCCGACCGGCTCTCGCCAGGCGTGCTCGACTCCTCCTTTCCAACGAGCCTTCCGATCGTTCCATGAGTCTGCACTTCCAATCCCAGAACGACCCGTTCATTCAATCCGCGCCGGCCTGCCAGATCCGCCGCGGCGTGCCGGCCGACGCCGAACTGCTGGCGCGATTCGCCGCGCGCACGTTCGTCGACACCTACGGCGAATACAACCATCCGGACAACCTGCACCTGCATCTGACGACGTCGTACGGCGCACGCCAGCAGCAGGCCGAACTCGCCGACGCGCGCATCGCCACGCTGCTGGCCTATCGCGACGAGGGGCTCGCGGCGTTCGCGCAAGTGCGCTGCGGCGAGGTGCCTGCCTGCGTCGCCGGTGCGGCGCCGGTCGAGCTGCATCGTTTCTATGTCGATCGCGTCTGGCACGGCCACGGTGTCAGCCAGAGCCTGCTTGCCGAAGCGCGCCGCGCCGCGCGCGATTTCAATGCGGCAACCCTGTGGCTGAAAGTGTGGGAACGCAATCCGCGGGCGATCGCGTTCTACACCAAGTCGCACTTCGTCGATGTCGGCACCGCGGATTTCTTCGTCGGCAACGATCGCCAGACCGACCGCGTGCTGGCGCTGGATCTGCGCCGCGACAGCGCTGCGACCGAACACACGCTCGTCTAGCTAGCCCGCGCCCGACACCTCGCAAACCACACACCCTGCATCGAACCACGCCCATCCCTTCGCACGCTGCATCGAACGACTGCGCTGGACGCCCGGTCCCCTGAGGAGAACGCAATGCGCAAGCCCATCACCACGGCCATCCTCACCGCCCTGGTTTCCACCCTGGCCGCGTCGGCGCCGCAGACACCTGCCTGGGCCGCCGCGAAAACCCCGGCAGCGGCGTCGGTGAAAGTGCTGGCGCCGAAAGGCAGCTTCGGCGCCGGCGCACGCGGTGTCGAAGCGCTCGAAGACTACGGCCGCTTCGTGCTGTATCGCGTCGATGCGCCCGCGCTCGCACGCGCGCAGCAGACATCGGCGTCGCTCTCGATCGACAGCGACGCCGACCGCTTGCAGTTCAGCGCGCATCCGTTCGATACGCAACGCGAAACGCCGAGTGCGCCGGCGCCGTTCTCGCTGCAGACGCCGGGCGGCGCGGCGCTGCAGATCGTGCAGTTCGTCGGTCCGGTCAAACAGGCATGGCTGGACGCGCTCGCCGCGCGCGGCATCCGGCCGGTGCACTACGTTCCCAGCAATGGCTACCTGGTGTGGGCCGACGAAGCGGCGCAGGCGCGGCTGGCGAATCTGCGCAGCACGGCGGGATGGCTGCAGTATGCCGCGCCGTTCCATGGCTTCCTCAAGGTTGATCCCGAGCTGGGCGGACGTCTGGCGGCGAATCCGGCGGCCGACGACGAAGTCGATGTGACCGTGCAGATCTATGTGCACGACGGTGCCGATGCGACCCGGCAATTCGTGCAGTCCAAGGGCATCCTTTCCGGCGCGCAGCGGGCGCCGCTCGGCGCGGGCACGCCGAATTACACCTGGTCGCCGATCCTCCAATTCCAGAATCTCGACCTGCGCGTGCGCCTGTCCGACATCGCGCCGATCGCCGAACGCGCGGACGTCACCTTCGTCGGCGCGAAACACCAGCGCACGCTGATGGACGAAAAGCAGGCGCTGATCCTCGCCGGCGACTTCGCACCGGGCCTCGCCTCGCCGAGCTATCTGCAATTCCTGCTCGATCACGGCTTCAGCCAGGATCCGGCCGCCTACCCGCTGATCGACCTGACCGACAGCACGATCGACGAAGGCGGCACCGGCGCGACCGTGCTCGACACCGCCGACGAGATGCTGCACCGGAACGGCGATCTCGCGCAGCCGGCGCGCATCGCCTATTTCAAGAACTGCTCCGACTGGCCCGACGACCAGGTCGGCGCCGCGGACGGTCACGGCTCGCTCAATGCCGGCATCATCGGCGACTACGACCAGCGCTCGGGCTATCCGTTCCAGGACGAGCAAGGCCAGCACCTCGGCCTCGGCATCAATCCGTTCGCGCGCATCGGCTCGACCGTGATCTTCGTCAGCGCACCGCCGCAGAGCAACGACTTCGGTTGTGGCGGCAACGACCAGGGCGTGGTCGATGCGAATGCGCTCAACGGCGCGAAGATCAGCAGCAACTCGTGGGGCTACTCGGCCTCGCTGACCTACAGCAGTCCCGATCAGACCTACGACGCCGCGGTGCGCGACGTCGATGTCGCGAGCGCCGGCAATCAGCCGATGATCTACGTGTTCGCCGCATCGAACGACGGTCCCGGCGCAGGCACGGTCGGTGCGCCCGGTTCCGCCAAGAACACGATCACGGTCGGCGCGTCGGAGAACCTGCGCCCGTTCACCGGCGCCAACGACATCTGCCCGAGCGACGATGCCAGCGCCGCGGACGACCCGCAGTCGGTCGCCGGATTTTCCAGCCGCGGACCTGCCTCGGGCCAGCGCGTGAAACCCGAGGTGATCGCACCGGGTACGCATATCCAGGCCGGCGCGAGCGTGTATTCCGGTTTCCAGGGCGGCGGCGTCTGCATCCAGTACTACCCGCAGTCGCCGGCGCAGACGGAGTTCGCGGTCTCCAGCGGCACCAGCCACGCGACGCCGGCCATGTCGGGCCTCGCCTCGCTGGCGTACTGGTGGATCGAACAGGGTGGTGCCGGCGCGGCGGTCGGAACGATCGACGAGATCGGCGGCGCGCGCGCACCGAGTCCGGCCTTGATGAAGGCCTGGCTGATGGCGCACCCGAGCTACCTCACCGGCACCTATGCGAACGACGATCTGCCGAGCAACAACCAAGGCTACGGCATGCCGAACATGAGCGACATGTTCAGCGCCACGCCGAAAGTGCTGCTCGACCAGAGCGAAGTGTTCGACAACACCGGCGAGACGCGCAGCTACACCTTCGGCGTGGCCGATCCGACGCAGCCGCTGCGCATCGCGATGGCCTACACCGATGCGCCCGGAGAACTCGGCGCCAGTCCGCAGGTGAACGATCTCGATCTCGCCGTCAGCGTCGGCGGCCAGACCTACCTCGGCAATCACTTCGATCACCAGTGGAGCGTACCGGGCGGCAGCGCGGACAACGCCAACAACTACGAAGCGGTATTCCTGCCGGCCGGCACCGAAGGCGACATCACGATCAGCGTGACGGCGGCGAACATCGCCGGCGACGGCGTGCCGGCAAGCGGCGATGCGACCGACCAGGACTTCGCCCTCGTCTGCAGCAACTGCTCGCAGGCGCCTTCATTCACGCTGAGCGCCGAAGCCGCCCTGCAAGTGTGTGCCGGCAGCGAGACGCAGGCCGCGATACGCCTGGTCCCGACGGTCGGCTTCGCCGATCCGGTCACGCTCGCGGCAAGCGGCAATCCTGCCGGCACCCGCGCCGCGTTCGCACCGAATCCGGCGACGCCGCCGAACGCCGCCACGCTGACCCTCGCTGCCGACGCAGCCGCAACGCCAGGCACCTACGCGATGACGATCAGCGGCGCGTCGGGCAGCCTGGTGCGGACGCAGGCACTCGACCTCGGCGTCTTCAACACGCTGCCGGAGGCCGCGCTCGACGCGAGCCCGACCGACGGCAGCATCGACGTGTCGACCACGCCGACGTTCTCCTGGAACGCCGCCGAACATGCGTACGGCTATCTCGTGCAGATCGCGACGGATCCGGCGTTCGCCGGCATCGTGCGTTCGCACGAGACCACCGATACCGCGTGGACCGTCGGCAGCGGCGAAGCGCTCGATTCCAGCGCGCGCTACTGGTGGCGCGTGATCGCGCGCAATCCCTGCGGCGACAGCGCGCCTGCGGGCGGCGCGGACACGGTCTTCATCGATGGCTTCGAATCGGCCGCGCCCGCGCCGGTGCAGGAATTCACCACCCAGCCCCTGCCCGGCGACTGCCCGGTCGACGTGCCGGCCGTGGTCGTCTTCAGCGACGATATGGAAAACGGCGGCGCCGGCTGGACACACGCCGCCGCGAGCGGCAGCAGCGACAGCTGGAGCTTGGGCGCAGCCGCCAACAGCGGTTCGCACGCATGGCAGGCGAATGCGCCGGCGGCCGGTGCCGCGAACGACCAGTGGCTGGTCTCGCCGGGCATCGATGTGCCGGCGAATCTTTCCAGCCTGAGCCTGAAATTCTGGAACCGGCAGGACCTGAAAGCCGGCGATCCCGGCACCTGCGGCGACGGCGCGCTGGTCGAAGTGTCGACCAACGGCGGCAGCCTCTGGAATGCGCTGGGCAACGTGCTGGTGACCCCGTACGACGGCACCGTCGGCGGCGGCTTCGGCAATCCGCTGGCCGGCAAGGCTGCCTGGTGCGGCGACCCGAGGTCGTATTCGAACACCATCATCGATGCGCAGAACGTCATCGGGCACAGCGTCAAGTTCCGCTTCCGCCTCGGCCACGACCGTTTCGTGCACCGCGCGGACCCGGCATGGGCGATCGACGACGTCAAGCTGACCGGTTGCGCGCAATGACCTCGACGGGTGGTGCCTTTCAGACGGGCGCCATCCGCGGGCGATCGTCCTGTCCGGCGCCGATCGCGCCGGGCGGCGTCACGCAATCCTTTGTCGGCCGCACTGCAAATGTCGAACGCGCACGCGGCCGAAGCGTCGTCCGAGGCGCTGGGACTGCGCGCCAGCCCGAACGCGAGGCCTAGCTTCGCGGCGGTTTCGCCGGCGTCGGCGCGGGGCCGGAGATGCCGAGCCAGGCGCCGACCATCGCGCGCGCCTCGTCGAGGCCGCTCTTGGCGTGCGCGGAGAACAACTGTGCCGTACCGAGGGGGAACTCGGCGACCAGCGTCTTGCGCACCTCGGCGAGCGTGCGTGCGGCTTCGCTGCGCGACAATTTGTCCGACTTGGTCAGCAGGCAGTGGCACGGCCGCCCGCTGGCGGCGCCGAAGGCGAGCATGTCGCGATCGAATTCCTTCAGCGGATGGCGCGCATCCATCACCAGCACGAGGCCGCGCAGCGACTCGCGCGTGCGCAGGTAGGCGTCCATCACGCCGCGCCAGTGCAGGCGCATCGCCTCGGGCACCTTGGCGTAGCCGTAGCCGGGCAGATCGATCAGCCGATGCGCCTCGTCGGCCACCGGGAACACGTTCAGCAGCTGCGTGCGGCCCGGCGTCTTCGAGGTCCGCGCGAGGCCCTGCTGGTCGCAGATCGCGTTCAGCGCACTCGACTTGCCGGCGTTCGAGCGGCCGGCAAACGCGACCTCGGCGCCGCTGTCGGGGGGCAGCTGGTCGATTCGGTTGGCGCTGGTCAGAAAGTGTGCCTGGCGGAACGGATTGAAGGGCATGCGATCAGGGTTTCTTCGATATGACGGTTTGACCGCCTTCGGCGGCACGGGGATAATTCCGCGATTGTTCGTCGCAGCGCGCGCATGCGCGGTTCCGGAATCGCGACGACCGCCGGTATCCCCCTCGAGTTTGCGGAGTAAGTGTATGAGCTTTCGGCACGTTGTTGTCCTGACGGCGTTGTTTGCCGCGGGTCCTGCGCTGGCACAGACGCCGCCGGGCGAGGCTGCGGCCAAACCGGAAGCGCCGGCCGCCAACGCGCTCGTGCTCGGCGACGCCAAGGCGGGCGAGACCAAGGCGGCCACCTGCGGCGCCTGCCACGGCATCGACGGCAACCCGTCCGACAAGCAGTATCCGAAGCTGGCCGGCCAGAACGAAGCCTACATCTCCCGTCAGATCACGCTGTTCCAGTCGCAGAAGCGCCAGAACGCGATCATGATGGGCTTTGCCGCATCGCTGTCGCTGCAGGACATGCACGACATCGGCGCCTACTTCGCGACCAAGGCCTCGCTGTCGGGCGTGGCCGACGACAAGCTGCTGCAGCGCGGCCAGGCCCTGTACCGCGGCGGCGATGCCAAGCTCGGCATCCCGGCGTGCATGGCCTGCCACGGGCCGGACGGGCGCGGCATGGCCGGTACCGGCTTCCCGCAGCTTGGCGGCCAGTGGGCGGACTACGTGACGGCCAAACTGAAGGACTGGAAGGGCGGCACCACCTGGGGCGACGACGCCAAGGCGCAGATCATGCCGGCGATCGCCAGGAGCCTCGGCGACGACGACATCGTCGCGCTGGCCTCGTACGTCGAAGGCCTGCATGCGGCGAACGCGGGAACCGCGACCGCCGCGAAGTGATCGAAGCCGCGCCGCGCATGCGGCCGCGCCGCCGGCGCGCCGTGCGAAGCCCCACTCGAGGAGATTGCCGATGTTGAGCCGCGTCCCCGCCCTGCTGTTCGGCCTCGCGTTCGCCGCGTTCGCGCAGGCGGCCGACGAGCCGTTCGAAGCCGGCAAGCAGTATTTCATCGTCGAGCCGGCGCAGCCGACGACGACCGGCGACAAGATCGAGGTCGTCGAAGTGTTCTCTTACGCGTGCCCGGCCTGCAACGCATTCCAGCCGACGATGCAGAAGCTGAAGGCCGCGCTGCCTGCCGACGCCGAGCTGACCTACGTGCCGGC
>DASWPR010000204.1:0-10637 GCA_036398455.1 Dokdonella sp. | reverse complement strand
AGGGGCTAGGTGCCGCGTTCTTCGAGCGGCTGCGGTTCGAGTCGAGCCAGCCCTGCCGCATCGCCGTGGTGCCGAAGGATGCGCTCGATGCGCCACGCTGGTTCGAGGTCGAGTTCGGCGCGGTCTATCACTACGCCGACGCCCACGAACGCAACGGCGAGATCGTGATCAGCGCGGCACGCCATGACGATCCTGACGAAATGCGCTCGCCGATGGCCGCGGCGATGCGCGGCGAGCCGGGCAGCAATGCAATGGCGACGGAGCTGGTGTGGCTGCGCCTCGACCTTGCGAGCGGGCGCGCACGCTGGCAGGCGAGCGGCATCCGCGGCATCGAGTTCCCGACGTTCGATCAGCGCCACGCCGACTCGGCGCCGGCGTGCCTGTTCGCGCCGACGCGCATCGAGCCGGCCACCGCGCCGTATTTCAACGCGATCGCCGCGATCGATCCGGTACGCGAACGCCGCCGCGTGCATCGCTACGGCAGCGACATCCTCGTCGAAGAACATGTGTTCGTGCCGAAGCCGGCCAGCCGTCGCGTCGGCGAGGGCTGGCTCGTCGGCACCCTGCTGGATGCGCGGCGCGGCCGCGGCGGCATCGCCGTGCTCGATGCCGAACAGGTCGAGGACGGGCCGCTGGCGCAGGCCTGGCTGCCCTATGCGATGCCGCTCGGCTTTCACGGCACATTCGCCGCCTGACCCATCGATCGGCACTTCCGTTTGTCGCGATCGATGCGATGATCGGGATTTCGACGGCGGGAAAACACGATGAAGGTCTGGCTTGGCGCCCTGCTCGCGGGACTGATGTTGACGACCCTCGCGCCGACGCGCGCGCAGGCCGAATCGGCGGACGCGCGCTTCGAGGCCTTGTACAAAAAGGAATGGACCTGGCGCCAGCACGAGTTCGCCGCCAACGACGACGAGGATGGTGACGCGCGCGTGCAGGTCGATCACCTGCCGTCGGTCGATGCCGCTTCGCAGAAGGCGCGCCTGGCCTATTGGAACGACGTGCTGAAGCAGCTCGATGCGATCCCCGCGCAGGAGTTGTCGGCCGACAATCAGGTCAATATCGCCGTGTACCGGCCGCAGCTGGAGAACTTCGTCGCGGGCCTGCGCTTTCGCGACTACGAGGCGCCGTTCAACGCCGATTCCCAGTTCTGGTCCGGGCTTGGCTTCATGGCGCGGCGGCCGCTGAAGAATGCGCAGGCGGCGCACGACTACATCGCCAAGCTGGATGATTTTCCGCGCTACTTCGCCGAGCAGATCGTAAACATGCGTGACGGCCTGAAGCGCGGTTTCTCGGTGCCGCGCGCCGTACTCGATGGCCGCGACGTCTCGATCGCAAGCTACGCCGAGGCGAAATCACCCGAAGACAGCGAGTTCTATGCACCGTTGAAGACATTGCCATCGACGATTCCCGCCGACGAACAGGAGCGGCTGCGCGCCGACGCCGCCCGCGCGATCCGCGAGCATGTGATTCCGTCCTACGCGAAGCTGCTGATTTTTTTCCGCAACGACTACGTGCCGCACGCGCGCGCGACGCTCGCGGCCGAGTCGCTGCCCGACGGCAAGGCGTACTACCGCCAGCAGATTCGCGAGTACACGACACTCGACCTCGACCCCGAAGCGATCCACCAGATCGGCTTGAAGGAAGTCGCGCGCATCGATGCCGAGATGCAGGCCACGATGAAGGCGAGCGGCTTCACCGGCGACTTTCCTGCCTTCCTGAAATTCCTGCGCACCGATCCGCAGTTCTATGTGAAGACGCCGGACGAGCTGCTCATGCATGCAGCCTGGATTTCCAAGCAGGTCGACGGCAAGCTCAGCCAGTTCTTCGGCCTGCTGCCGCGCGGGCGTTTCGGCATCGAGCCGGTGCCGCCGGCGATCGCGCCGTTCTGGACCGCCGGCCGCGGCGGTGCGCACACCTACTGGGTCAACACCTACGACCTGCCGTCGCGCCCGCTGTACAACCTGCCGGCGCTGACCCTGCACGAATCGGCACCCGGCCATTCGCTGCAGGGCGCGCTCGCGGAAGAGCAGAAGAGCCAGCCGGAATTCCGCAGCAAGAGCTACATCTCGGCATACGGCGAGGGCTGGGCGCTGTATTGCGAGAAGCTCGGCAAGGAAATGGGTATCTATCACACGCCGTACGAAGAGTTCGGCCGCGAGAGCTACGAAATGTGGCGCGCGGCGCGCCTGGTCATCGACACCGGCGTGCATCACAAGGGCTGGACGCGCGCGCAGGCGATCAGCTATCTCGCCGACCACACGGCGCTCAGCCAGCACGAGGTCGAAACCGAAGTCGATCGCTACATCTCCTGGCCGGCGCAGGCGCTCAGCTACAAGCTCGGCGAGATCAAGATCGTCGAACTGCGCGCGCGTGCGGAGAAAGCGCTTGGGCCGAAGTTCGATCTGCGCGCCTTCCACGACGCCGTGCTGGCCGAAGGCTCGGTGCCGTTGCCGGTGCTGGAACAGCGCATCGATGCCTGGATCGCGCAGCGCCACGCGTCGTAGCGGCGCGCTCGCGCGCGGCCGAGTTCGCACCGCGCGCAGCGGCTCCTACGCGGGCGTCGCGATCTCGTCGTAGCCGCGATTGCGCAGTTCGATCAGGCAGATGCCGTGGCCGAACGGATCGGCCAGCATCGCGATGCGGCCCCAGTTCGCCGTGCGCGGCGTGCCTTCGAGGCTGGCGCCGGCGGCGAGCGCGCGCGCGAGCGCCGCATCGAGTTCGCCGACGACGAAATCCAGATGCACCGGCGTCCAGTGGCGGCGATAGTCGCGCGTCTGCGCGCTGGCGTCGCCAGCGGCGCTGCCGGCGGCTTTCTTCAGCAGATGGATCGGCGCGCCGGCGCCGATCAGCTCGACGCCGTCGTTGCCGAAGCGGCGCGCCGCCGACAATCCGAACGCCTCGATGTAGAAATTCTCGGCGCGGACGAGATCGTCGACATCGATATTCACCAGCATCGAAACAGGCATCGGTCGCCTCCGCCCGGCTGACGGGCTCGTGGCTGCAGCATAACGCCGGGGCCGCGCGATGTCGGGATCAGCGCCCCGTCGCTGGCTTGCCCGGCGGCAGCTTCGCGGGCGGCTTCGGCTTGGCCGGTTTCGCTGCGGCTGCAGCGGCCGCTTCCACCGGCGGCGCTTCGTCGGGCCGGCCGGTGTCGAGCAAGCGTTTCAGCCGGGCGACCTGTGCGCCGAGCACTTCATCGACCTTCGGTGCGAAGGCGTCGAGGCCGCTCGCGCTCGAGCCATTGACGCGGTACTCGACATCGAGCCGGGTCGAGCCGTCGTCTTCGTCGGTACGAATCCAGAAGCTGAGGATTCCGTGCAGCGCAAATTCCTGCAGGGGACCGAGCGCGGTATCCAGGCGCAGCAGCTTGCCCGGGATCGCCATGACCACGCGGCCGTGCTCGACGCTGCCGTCGGCCCAGCGTTCGCAGAAGCAACCGCCGGCTTCGGTTTTCAGGCTGAGATTGGACGCCTTGCCCGACCAGGTGTGCTCGCTGTCCCACCAGACCGGGATCGCGGTGACGGCGGCGTAGGCTTTGGCCGGCGTTGCCGCCAGCGGCTCGGAAAACACGATGAGGAAGCTGTCGGCGGCGGCTTGCTTCACTTCGGCCTGCGCCGGCGTGGCGCAGGCGAACAGGGCGAGGGAGAAGCCGAGAACAGCGTGGATGGGCTTCATGGTCAGGGGCCGGCTGGGAGACGGGAACATCGATATCGCGACGAAGACGATAGTTTCGCGTACCCGAACCGGGATGGCGACCACTTTCTGTATGAAGTATTATTGATAATAAGTCTAGTTATGGAGTTGCCATGAGCGGGCTTGCACAGCACCAGCCGATTCCCTCGAGCGACCTCGGCGCTCCCGCCCTGCGCGCGTTCTTCGCGATCGCCGATCGCTGGGACCTGCGTGTGAACGAGCAGCGCCGTCTGCTCGGCGAGCCGCCGGAATCGACGTTCTACAAATGGAAGCGCGAACGCGATGCGGTGCTCGCGCGCGACGTGCTCGAACGCATCAGCTACGTGCTCGGCATCTACAAGAACCTCGGCATCCTGTTTCCCGAGCCCGATCGCGCGGACGCCTGGATCCGCAAGCCGAACAGCGCGCCGACCTTCGGCGGCCAGTCCGCCCTGGAGCGCATGCTGTCGGGCAATGTCGCCGACCTGTATGTGGTGCGCCAGTACCTCGATGCGCAGCGCGGCTGGGGCTGACGGTGACGCCGGCGAAGGACCTGCCGCAGGAAAAGCGCGTTCGCTGGACACGTGCATACCGCATCGTGCCGAGCCGTTTCCCGCCGATCGGCGTGTTCGATCGCATCGCCGATCCGGCCGATCTCGACGCGTTGTACGAGATCGAGGCGCTGACCAATCCGCGCCTGCGCGAGGAACTCGGCGCGCTGCGCATGCTGCCGAAGGAACGCCGGGTCAGCGGCCCCGGCACGACGCCGGTGATGGCCGCGTTCACGCACTTGAACCCGGAAGGCAGCCGCTTCTCGGACGGCAGCTGGGGCGTGTTCTACGCGGCACACAGCGTCGCCACCGCGGTCGAGGAAACCGTCCATCACCGCGAGCGCTTCCTGCGCGCGACCCATGAACCACCGCTCGACATCGAAATGCGCTGCTACCGCACCAGCATCGCGGGCCGCCTGCACGATCTGCGCGGCGGCTGGAAGGACATGCACGATCCGGCAAACTACTCGGCCAGCCAGTCGCTCGCACGCGATCTGCGTGCGGGGGGCTCGAATGGTCTGGTCTACGACAGCGTGCGCGACAGCGGCGGCGAATGCGTCGCGCTGTTCTATCCGGACCTCGCCGCACCCTGCGTGCAGTCGCAGCACCTGATCTATCGCTGGGATGGAGAGCGGATTGCCGAAGTGCTCGAAGTCACCCGGCTCGTCCGCAAGGCCTGAGCCGGGCGACGATCAAGGCGAACCGCGCGACTGTGCGAGCACGTCGAGCACCGCGTCGATGACCGCCTGCGGCTGGTCGAGATGGATGTCGTGCGTCGAGTCGGCGACGACGCGATGAACGCCGCGCGTCGAGAGGCCGGCGAGATCATCGTGCAGGGCCATCACGAGGTCGCCCTGCGCGTCGTCCGGAAGGCCGCCGGGGCTTTGCGACAAGGCGCGTGTCAGCACGATCAGGGGAAGATCGCCGTAGCTGCGGCGCGCGGCGATGAGCTGGGCGGGACTGTCCAGATCATAGGCCTGGTCTTCCCATAGCCGTGCCTGCAGGAAGCTGGGCTCGCGCTGCAGGCGCTGGTAGACCGCGTTGATCGCCGGGCTATAGCGCGTATTGCGCCCGCTCGAAATGCATTGCGCATCGATCGCCGTGCCGGCCACGAAGCCGACGCGCGCAGCGGCGAGGCATTCCAGCGCCGACGTGTCCGCTTCGGCACGCTCCGCCGCGAACGTCGCCGGAAGTCCGGCGCCTGGATTGGCGGCGATGACGCGCAGGCGGTGTTCTTCATGCGAGGGATCGTCGAGCACGAGGCCGGCGACTTCGTTGCGGTAGAGGTCTGCGTAGAGGCGCACATTCATGCCGCCGTACGAGTGGCCCACGAGCACATACGGCGGCTCGATGCCGGCCGCGTGCAGCAGCCGATGCAGATCGTCGGCGATGTTCGCACTGGTGCCGGGGCGTGTGGCGGCATCGCTGAAGCCGAGGCCGGCGCGGTCGTACGCGCATGCGCGCGTCGATCGCGCGACCACCGGCTGCACCAGTCCCCAGATCTGGCTCCAGTTCGCCAGGCCCGCATCGAATACGACACTGGGCGTGCCTTCGCCGATGCAGTGGAGATTGAGGCGCCGGCCCTGATCGATATCGACCAGGCGCTGCGCATGCGCGTAGGCGGGGTCGTCGATGACGGCGCTGCTGCGCGCGCCGGCCGTTGCCGGGACCACGGCGTACGCGATGGAAAGAACTGCCGCGATGGATGGACGCCACATCGGTGCGGGCCTTCTTTCAGCGCGACGTCAGGCGCAGCCGTCCGGGTCGCAGAGCGGCCTAGACGTCGCCGTCCTGCGCCCAGCCTTCGCCGCTGCCGCGGTGGTAGACCTTGTCCGAGGCGAGGATCTCTCCGGCCGGCACCGATGGCCGCGCCGCAAGCTCGGCATAGATCGGCGTGAAGTCGGGCCGCGTCGCATCGATCAGCTGCTCGAAGCTGTCGATGACGAAGTAGGTCTTCTGGTAGGTGTCGATGCGATAGCGCGTCTGCATGATGCGCTTCAGGTCGAAGCCGATGCGGTTCGGTGCCGGCGATTCGAGGCAGTGGATCGATTCGCCCTTGGAGCTGACGATGCCGGAGCCGTAGATGCGCAGCTCGCCGTTCTGGCGGATCAGGCCGAATTCGACGGTGTACCAGTACAGCCTCGTCAGGTTGACCAGCGCTTCCGCGCCGAGGCCGTGCGCCTTCACGCCACCCTTGCCGTAGGCTTCCATGTAGTCGGCGAAGACCGGGTTGAGCAGCAGCGGCACATGGCCGAACAGGTCGTGGAAAAGATCGGGTTCGGCGATGTAGTCGATCTGCTCGGGCTTTCTGATCCACCAGGTGACCGGAAAGCGGCGGTTCGCCAGGTGGTCGAAGAAGGTGAGCTCAGGCAGCAGGCCTTCGACGCCGATGATTTCCCAGCCGGTCGTGTTGGCCAGCACGGCATTGAGTTCGTCGAAGCGCGGGATCGCGTGCGGCGTCATGCCGAAGCGTTCCTGGTTCTCGATGAATTCGCGGCAGGCGCGGCCTTTGAGGATCTGGCGCTGGCGCTCGAACAGCGTCGCCCAGGTCGCGTGGTCCGCGCTCGAATAGCTGTTCCAGGCCTGCTCGACGACCGCCGTGGTGTAGACGGGCACGTAGCCCTTGTCGGTCTGCTGGTGTTCGACGCGGCGCGGCGCGGTGGCGTTCATGCGATGGATCTCGATATCGATGCGGACAGCTTAGCGCGGTTTGCCGGGAATCGCCGCTGCGCCGGATCAATGCAGCGTCGGTGGCCGCGTATCGCTGCTGCCGCGCGGACGGAACACGATCACGCGATGGTCATCTTCCGCGTGCGCATCGCGCTGCCAGAGTATCGGTACGTCCCGCGCCCGCGGCGGCTCGAGTTCGTCGTCGATCGCCTGCGCCTGTGCTTCCTCGTCTTCCCAGCTGTAGCGCTTGCGCGGCGGCAGCGGATCGCGCGCATGCAGCAGCAGGGCGGTGAGCACGCCGGCGAGCGCGCCGGCGAGGTGATATTCGAAGCTGACGTGCTGCTCGCCCGGCAGCACGCTGAGCAGCATGCCGCCGTACAGGAAAAACACCGCCAGCGACGTGACCACCGCAAGGCGGTCGCGCCGGATCAGCCCCATCACGAACAGAAAGAACATCAGTCCATGCGCGATGCCGCTGGCACCCACGTGCACGGACGCCCGCGCGAACAGCCATACGCCAAGGCCGGACACGAGCCAGATCAGCGGCAGCGCCAGCCGCGACGCGCGCGGATAGACGTACAGCGTCAGTGTCGCGAGCAGGCCCATCGGCAGGGTGTTCGACATCAGGTGCGCGAACGAGGCATGCGCGAGCGGCGCGGTGAGAATTCCGATCAGGCCGTAGGGTTCGCGCGGGGTGATGCCGAGATCGTCGAGCGACCAGCCGAGCAGCCAGGCCAGCAGCCAGGCGAGCCAGATGCCGGCCAGCAGGGCCAGCGCGCCGAGCACGGCATAGCGAACGCGTTCGCGGTCGTGGGCGACGGCGCCGGGGCTCGGCTGCGGCAGGGGTGCGATGTCCATGGAAAGGGGGATTGGGGCGCCGTGCGCGCGCTCAAGGGCATCGGCGCCGGCCGTGCAGGGGGCCCAGCGCCGGCAAGGTTGAGATTTGCAACGGTCACTACCACGCCCGCGCCGCTGGTCATAGAATGGTGGAATTGCATCGGCTGCGCACCTCGGGTCAGGGGTTGGTCGCGCGGCGGTTTTCGGGAAGATCGCCCAGCACCACGTCGAAGCGGGTCCGTCGCGGCCCCGCCCCTCATCGGCAGCGCATGCATTTCGATATCGCCACCGCCATGATGGTCACCTCGCTGCTGACGTTCGGCGTCGGCGCGAGCCTCACGTTTGCGACGTGGCGCTATCCATCGAATCTGCGCGCCGCGATGCGCATCTGGGTCGGCGGCGTCTTCCTGCAGGCGCTTGCCCTGCTCGCGATCGGCGCCTTCGGGTTCGCCCCGGCCATCGTACTGATCGTCGTGTTCAACACGGTGTATGCGCTTGCCTATGCCGAAATGGGACGCGCGCTGAATCGGTTCGCCGGCCGGCGCAACGGCTTCCTGCCGCTGCTGCTGGTGGCGCTGGTTGCGCTGATTTCATTCATGCTCGCCGCCGTCTGGAACGAGACGCGCTGGCGCATCGCGCTCGACTGCGTGCCGCTGGCCGCCCTGCAATGCGCCGTGGCGCTGCCGATCCTGCGCACACGCGCATCGCTGCGCGCAGCCGGCTATCTGACCGGCATCCTGTTTCTCGCCTGTGCGGCGTTGACGCTGGTGCGCAGCGTGGTCGAAATCCTGGGCCCGGCCTGGGTTCCCGCCGATACCAGCACGATGATCCGCGACATCGTGCTCGTCTTCAGCGCGATCCTGCCGATCCTCGGCACGATGGGATTCATGCTGATGTGCGGCGATCACCTGAACGACGATCTGGCCCGCCTCGCGATGCGCGATCCGCTGACCGGCGTCTACAACCGGCGCACGCTGGCGGGACTCGCCGAGCGCGCGATCGATGTGGCGACGCGCGAGAACAGCCCGCTGGCGCTGCTCGCCGTCGACGTCGACCACTTCAAGCGCGTCAACGACCAGCTCGGCCACGATGTCGGCGACGACGCGCTCTGCGGCCTGGTCATGCTGATGGAAGAATCGCTCAAGCCCGAGCAGACCCTCAGCCGCATCGGCGGCGAGGAGTTCGCGGTGCTGCTGCCGAACAGCAGCGAGGCCGAGGCCTGCCTGGTCGCCGAGCGCCTGCGCCGGCACGTCGAACGTTCACCCGTGCTGATCGACGGCCGGCCGCTGCAGCTGCGCGTGTCGATCGGCGTCGCCGCGCTGACGCCCACGATGGACGACCTCGGCGCGCTGCTGCGCGACGCCGATCGCGCGCTGTATTCGGCCAAGCGCGCCGGGCGCAACCGCGTCGTCGCGGCATCGAAGATGCAGCGCGCGCCGGTGCACGTGCTGCGCCGGGATACGTCGGCCTAGGTATCCGCCTCGAATCGGAGCGCTTCGATTCAGCTCTCCGGCTTCGAATGCCGCG
This sequence comes from Dokdonella sp., assembly GCA_036398455.1. Classification (GTDB taxonomy): domain Bacteria; phylum Pseudomonadota; class Gammaproteobacteria; order Xanthomonadales; family Rhodanobacteraceae; genus Dokdonella_A. The sequence continues at coordinate 1,374 of DASWPR010000204.1, read as the reverse complement.
GCAGCCACAGGCTCGCCAGCACCGAGGCGGCCAGCAGCGCGGCGACGACCGCGAGCGCGATACCGATCGGGATCTTGTAGAAGTCCACGATCAGCATCTTGGTGCCGATGAACAGGAGCACCGCGGCAAGTCCGTAGCTGAGCAGGTGGAAACGCTCCGCCGCGCCGGCGAGCATGAAGAACATCGCGCGCAGACCGAGCACGGCGAACACATTCGAGGTCAGCACGACGAATGGATCCTCGGTGACCGCGAAGATCGCGGGAATCGAATCGACCGCGAAGATCACGTCGGTCACCGCGATCAGCATCATCACCACGAACAGCGGCGTATACAGCCGCTTGCCGTTCTCCAGCACACGCAGCGCGCTGCCGCGAAACTCGCGCGTCAGCGGCAGGTGGCGGCGCATCCAGCGCAGCATGGGATTGGCTTCCAGGTCGGGTTGCTGGTTCGCCGCGAGCAGCATCTTGATGCCGGTGACGATCAGGAACAGCCCGAACAGATACAAAATCCAGTGGAACTTCGCGATCAGCGCCGCGCCGACGAAGATCAGGATGCCGCGCAGGACGATGGCGCCGAGCACGCCGAGCATCAGCGCACGCTGGCGCTGCTCCGCCGGCACCGCAAGGTAGTTGAAGATCATCAGGAACACGAAGATGTTGTCGACCGCGAGCGACTTCTCGACCACGTAGCCGGTCAGGAATTCGAGACCCACTTCGTTGGCGACCATGCGGCCGGCCTGCACGTCCAGCCACCACCACAGGCCGAGGTTGAACGCGAGCGCGAGGCCGATCCAGGCCAGGCTCCACAGCAACGCCTCGCGAAACGAAACCCGATGCGGGCCGCTGCTGCGCAGCACCCAGAAATCGACGACCAGCGCGATGGCGACGATCGCCGTGAACGCCGCCCACATGCCCGCAGTTCCCACCGTTTGCATCGCGCACCTCCGAAAACAAAAAGCCCCGTGGGCCAAAGGCGCACGGGGCCGCGTTTTCACAGGGCACACCTTCGCCGTCTAGGCGAAGGTCTTGCTCGCAGATCGTCGATCTGCCCACCGGACCGGGGCCTTGCGGCCCGTGCTGACGATCACGGCGGCGGGAGCTACTCCCCTTCTGCAACCGAAGATATCGGCAGCGACGCACGATGGCAAGTCGCCGCGCGCTGCGCGCACGAGCGCTTTCCCGCCGGCACCGGGCGCGTCGATGAAACGCGCTAGGCGACGAAGATGATCCTGAGTGCGTAGAGCACGCCGATCACGACCAGCACGCCGACGCTGGCGACGACGAGCCCTGCGACCACGCGCATCGCCCTGGCGCCATCCTCGTCCGGGCTGGCGCCGAAGCCGAACTCGCGCACCTGCTGACCGACCCAGTCCAG
>DASWPR010000203.1:0-3666 GCA_036398455.1 Dokdonella sp. | reverse complement strand
TCGCGGCAGGCGAAACACCAGCTGGCGAACACGTTGAGCAGGTAAGGCTGGCCGGCCAGGTCGAGTTGGGTGACGTGGCGCTCGGGATCTTCCAGCGTCGGCAGCGAGAATGCCGGCGCCGGTTTGCCGATCAGCGGCGAGGGCACTTCGCGCAGGTCGTGATACTGGCTCCACCAGATGCCGAAGCCGAGCAGGGCAAGCACCAGCGCGAAGCCGGCGAGGGGCAGCAGACGTGCGTTCATGCGTGTGCCGTCGTCGCCGTCGCCGAAGCGGCTGCAGGCAACGGTTTCGATGCGCGTTCGGGCAGGCTGCGGAAGCGCCGGTCGGCTGCTGCAATGAAACCGCCGAGCATCATGAACAGCGCGCCGAGCCAGATCCAGCGCACGAACGGCTTCACATAGACGCGCACCGCCCAGGCGCCGTCGTCGCCGACCTTTTCGCCGAGCGCCACGTAGATGTCGCGGAACAGGCCGGGATCGATCGCCGATTCGGTCTGCACCTGTTCGTTGCGCGCGTATTGGCGCTTCTGCGGATTCAGTGTCGCCACCACCGCGTTGTCCTTCAGCACGCTGATCGTGCCCTGCTGGGCGACGAAGTTCGGTCCCTGCGCCTGCGTCACGCCATCGAAGCGGAAGCTGAGCGAACCGATCGTCACGCTCTGGTTCGGCGCGAGGCGCACGTCCTTCTCGACGCTGGTCGCCTCGACGATCAGCACGCCGGCAAGGAACACCGCCACGCCGAAATGCGCGCAGATCATGCCGAGCATCTCGGGCGTGTAGCGGCGCCCGCGCGGCGCATTGCGCCAGCGCGCGATCGCATACAGCGCGATGCCGATGCCGACCCAGAGCGACGCGGCGACGCCCGCATACGCCTTGCCCGACGACGCGCCGTCGGGAAGCAGCAGATAGGCGGCGACCAGCGCGAACGGAATCGGAACCAGCGCCGGAAGCAGTCGCTTGAGCGATGCCTTCAGGTCGCCCTGGTTCCATTTCAGGAACGGCGCGAACGGCATCAGCAGCACGACCGGCAGCATCAGCAGCACGAACATGAAACCGAAGTACGGCGGCCCGACCGAGATGCGGCCGAGATTGAACGCCTCGCCGAGCAGCGGATACAGCGTGCCGAGCAGAACCATCGCCGCGGCGCAGGTGAACAACAGGTTGTTGATCAGCAGCGCCGTCTCGCGCGACACCGCCGCGAACGGCTCGCCGCCGGCGACCTTGGGCGCGCGCAGCGCGTAGATCAGCAGTGAACCACCGACGACCGTGGCGAGAAACGTGAGAATGAACAGGCCGCGTTTCGGATCGCTCGCGAACGAATGCACGCTGGTCAGCACGCCGGAGCGCACCAGGAAGGTGCCGAGTAGAGAAAGGGAAAAGGCAAAAATGGCCAGGAGCAGCGTCCACGCGCGGAACGAGCCGCGTTTTTCGGTGACCGCCTGCGAATGGATCAGCGCAGTGCCGACCAGCCACGGCATGAACGAGGCATTCTCGACCGGATCCCAGAACCACCAGCCGCCCCAGCCGAGTTCGTAATAGGCCCACCAGCTGCCGAGCGCGATGCCGAGGGTCAGGAAGCCCCAGGCGATGTTCGTCCATGGCCGCGCCCAGCGCACCCAGCGCACGTCCAGTTCGCCGCCGAGCAGGGCCGCCAGCGCGAACGCGAACGCGACCGAGAAACCGACGTAGCCGGTATAGAGCATCGGCGGATGCACGATCAGCCCGAAATCCTGCAGCACGGGATTGAGGTCGTTGCCGTCGGCCGGCATCGGCAGCTCGCGCGCGAACGGGTTGGAGGTGAGCAGGGTGAACAGCAGGAAGCCGAACGCGATGAAGCCGAGCACGCCGAGCACGCGCGCGATGAAGTCGTCCGGCAGCTTGCGACTGAAGGCGGCGACCGCGACGCTCCAGATATTGAGGATCAGCAGCCACAGCAGCAGCGAGCCCTCGTGCGCGCCCCACACGGCGGAGAAACGGTAGTACCAGGGCAGCAGCGAGTTGCAGTTCTGCGCGACGTAGGTGACCGAGAAATCCTGCGTCACGAAGGCGTAGGTGAGGATGCCGAACGCGAGCGCGACGAACACGGCCTGACCGGCGACCGCGGGCCGCGCGGTCGCGATCAGCGCGCGGTTGCCCAGCTGGGCGCCGAGAATCGGCAGCACGCATTGGGCGACCGAGAGCAGCAGGGCGAGGATCAGGGCGAGTTGGCCGAGTTCAGGGATCATCGATAGGCGGCCGCAAGCAAGCAGATCGCATAGGGTACGCGAGATGGGCAGCCGACAGAACTGCGGCGGCGGGTCGCGCAGGCCGGCTGCAGCACCCGTGTGGCCGGCGAGTGCCGGGTCAGGCGATGGGCCGGTCGGGCGTCGCGGCTGAAGCCGCTCCCACAAGGAATATCCGGCAGCCGCCGGGGCGGAGGGCGCTCGGCAGCGTGGATTCCCGTGGGAGCGGCTTCAGCCGCGATCGGTCCGGCGCAGCGTCGCTCAGGGCTCGATCGGTGCAAGCGCGGACAGATACGCTGCAAGGGTCGTGATCGCCGCGTCGTCGAGGCCGTGCGCGACGCCACGCATGATGAAGTCGTTGCTGGAGTCGGTCAGCTTGCCGTCGCGATAGTCTTTCAGGCGCTGCACGAGATAGTCGGCGTGCTGGCCGCGCAATGCCGGGTAGGCGGCATGGGCGTCGCCGGAAAGCCCGTTCGCCGTGGCGCCATGACAACCCTGGCACGGCGGATTGCCGCGCGCCGGATCGCCGTGCAGGAACAGCGCTTCACCGCGCGATGTCTCGGCAGGGTCGACCGATGCGGGCGCGCCTGTAGTGGCCGCCTGCGCCGAAAAGTAGGTGGCCAGGTTGCGCATGTCTTCGTCGGACAAGGTTGCCGCTTGCGCGGTCATCGGCGATTGCGGACGCGTGCCGCGCTTGAACTTCACCAGTTCCCAGTACAGATAGTCCGCGCGCTGCCCGGCCAGGCGCGGAAACGCCGGCACCAGCGCGTTGCCGTTCGGGCCGTGGCAGGCGAAGCACACGGTGGCCTTGGCGGCGCCTGCGTTCGCGTCGCCATGGATGCGCGCGCTGCCGCGCTGGTCGATGTAGCCGGTGGCGAGCGCGGGCGGTGCAGCGGCGAGCGCGAGCAGCAGGGCGATGGCTGGGTGCAGGGCGAAGCGGTTCATGGGCGTGGGTTCTCTCGATGGGCCGTCCCTGGTGCGCTTCGCAGTCCGCATCCGCGCATCGTTCCAACGCAGCCGCGGGCCGCGTTCGAACTCACAGCTGTACGTTGACCAGCACGCCGACCAGGTTCGCGCTGTAGCTGACCGGTCCGCCGTCGGTATAGACGCGGTTGCCGATCACGTAGCCCGCGTCGAGGCCGAGGTAGTGCCAGTCGCTGACGCGGCCGCGTTCGTAGTAGTCGAACAGGCGCATCGAAACGCGCGGTGCGATCGGAAACGTGACGCCCACGTTGAGCGAATTCACGCGATAGATCATCGCCGGGAACGCGCCGCCGCCGGGTCCGGTGTTCGGTGCGGTATCGGGATAGGCGAGCGCGCTCGAGCCGGCGTAGGTATAGCCGTCGCTGCCGCGCGAGTAGATGTAGCTCCAGCTCGCATCCAGCCGCACGCGGCCGAAAGCGTGATTGAAGATCGCGCCGGCGTAGTAGTCGCGCTGCTTGTCG